>JAIBBY010000012.1 GCA_019694455.1 Pirellulales bacterium | reverse complement strand
GCCAAGAACGCCGCCGACGCGGTGGGCGATGCCGCGAGCGATGCTGCCCACAAGGTGGGCGAAGCCGTCGAAGGCGCCACCCCGTAGCGCTAGTTGGCACGATGCGATCACGACATGCGTGGCGCTTCAGCGCCGCGCATGTCGTATTTTTTGCGCCGACAAAGAATCTCCTCGAAATCCGCCGTGACCGACCAAACCAAAACCGTGCCCGCCAGCGAACTGTTTTCGCTTCGGCTGCCCAACCATCTCGACGCGCCGCGCGTGGCTCGCGCCGCCGTCGCCGCGCAATTGCGATCGATTGGTTACCAGACCGCCGTGCTCCAACGCGTCGAGATCGTGGTCGAAGAAGCCTGCTCCAATGTCGTCAAACATGCCTACCGCGCGGACGAAGAGGCCACTTTCTCGGTCGCCTGCTCTCTCGATCGCGCGCAGCTTAGGATCCGCGTGCACGACCGCGGCGCCCCCTGCGACTTTGCCCATCTGCCGCCGTTCGATCCCGCGCAAGGACAGGACAAGGGGCTCGGCGTCTTTTTGATGCAGCGACTGCTGCCCGAGCTGCGGTTCGTCAATCTGGGGCGCGATGGCAAGGCGGTCGACCTCCTGTTTCCGCTCCCTGGCGGCTGGTCCGAGCATCCGCCTCCGGCGCATCTGGCCGATGCGGAGCGCGAAGAACCATCCCCCGACCCCCGGCAACTGCGCGTGCGCCTGTTTCAACCGGCAGACGCCGCGCAAATTGCGCGCTGCGCCTACCGCGTCTATGGCTACTCCTATTTCGGCGAGCACGTCTACATTCCCGAGCGGCTTATCGCGATGAACGCCGCCGGCGATCTGACCAGCGTGGTGGTGGTCGACGATCGAGATCGCGTCTATGGCCATTTGGCGCTCGTTTTTTCGCCGCTGCGCGAAATTCCTGAGGAAGGACAGGCCTTTGTCATGCCCGAGGCCCGCGGCGGCGGCTGTCTCACGCGCATGAAAACGCTGCTCAACGGCGTGGCCCACGACCGTCGCCTCCCTGGCGTCTTCTCCGACGCCGTCACCGTGCATCCCTATACGCAGCGCGCCAATCTCGGCATGAACTCGCGCGAGTGCGGGCTGCTGCTCGCGTTTGCCCCGGGCAGTGTCCAGTTCAACGACCTGCATGCGGCCGACGACCTGCGCCATTCGCTGGTGGTGTTCTACAAACCGCTCGCGGACTACCAAACCAGCCGCGCGTTTCTGCCCCCGCGCCATGCCGAGATGATCGCCGCCATCCACGACAATGTCGGCGTGCGGCTTGAGCCACTCACCGGCGAAACGCCGCTGGCGGAGAAAACGGAACTCGATGTCGCCTGTGTTGCCTCGCGCGGCATCGCGTATATCGTTGTTAAGGCCTACGGCCCCGATTTGATCGAGCGCTTGCGACAGCAGACACGCGCGCTTTGCCTGCACGGCATGGCCGTGATTCAGCTCGATTTGCCCATGCGCCACTCGGCGGTCGCTAGCCAACTGGAGGCCATCGAAGCGCTGGGCTACTTTTTTGTGGGTGTGGTGCCACACTACTTCGTCGACGCTCCTTCGCTGCGGTTACAGTTCCTCAACAATGTCGAACTGCGCCCCGATTCGGTCGTGTTGGTCTCCGATTTCGCCAAACGGTTGTTCGCCTATATTCAGCGCGGCATGCCCGAATAGTTCCATGAAGTCGTCTCCGATTCGAGTTTGGAAGCCAACCCGCGAACAGTTGCAGGCCGCGCGCGTCCGTCAGGTGCCCGATCTCATCCAGCCCCGCCTTGCAGTGCTGTTTGTCGGCATCAATCCGGGGCTTTATTCCGCCGCCATTGGCCATCACTTTGGCCGCCCCGGCAACCGCTTCTGGCCGGCGCTGCACCAGGCCGGTTTCAGCGAGCGGCAACTGAGCCCCTTTGAGGAGCACGAGCTACTGACCGCAGGTTACGGTATTACCAACGTCGTTGCCCGCGCCACGGCGGCGGCGGACGAGATTGAACCCCATGAGTACGTAGCCGGCATGCGGGCCTTGGTGCGCAAACTCAAGCGCCACCAGCCGCGGATCGCCGCGTTCTTGGGGCTGGGCGCGTATCGCATCGGCTTTGCGCAGCCCAAAGCCAAGATCGGCCTGCAAAGCGAGACTGTTGGTCTCACGCGCCTGTGGGTGCTTCCTAGCCCCAGTGGCCTCAACGCGCACTACCCCTTGCCCCACTTGGCCCAACTGCTCGCCGAATTGCGTCAAGCGTCCCAGGCGTCGTGACTCACGCCGGCGCGTATTGATCTTTCCAAAGGCAGCCCGCCCAGGAAAAGCCCACGCCAAAACCGACGAGCAGCGATTGCGTGCCCCGGCGGATCCGCCCCGCGCGTCGCAGATCGTGAATCAACAGCGGCAATGTCGAAGAGACCGTGTTGCCGTACTCTTCGAGCATGATCGGCATCTGCTGTTCGCTTAGCCGCATGCGTCCGGCGATCTGTTCCAGCATCAACCTTGTCGCCTGATGCATGAGGAACAGTTCGATTGCTTCGCGCCGCGTCTTGCCGGCGCGCAGCACATCGTCGACCAGCTTGGGAATGATCTCCAGCGAAATGGTGATCAGTTCCGGTCCGTCCATATACAACTTGCTGCGCCACCGTTGTCGCTTGCGGGGTGCCAGCGCCGTCTCGGGCGCGCGCATGCCCCCCTCGGTCACCATCAACGTGTCGGCCGCTCGTCCATCGGTGCCAAAGACAAAGCCCCCTAGCGACGGCTCGTCCGCCGCTTCAATCAAAGTGGCCGCCGCGGCATCGCCAAAGATGGTCCGCAGCGAACGGTCGTCGGGGTGAATGTATTTGCTGTACGTCTCCGCCGTCAGCAGCAGCACCCGCCGCGCCATTCCCCCGCGAATCAAACCCTCGGCCAGGCTGAGTCCATATACAAAGCCCGAGCAGCCCAGGTTGAAGTCGAGCGCGCCGACGCGCGTGTTCAATCCCAGCCGCTCTTGAATCAGGCAGGCGGTGGTCGGCAGTGGGTAGTCGGGCGTTTGCGTGCAGAACAGAATCCAGTCGATCGAGGCCCGGTCGATGGCATGCTCTTGGAACAATCGCTCGGCGGCGGCCACTGCCAGGTCCGATGGCAACTCGTCGGCGGCGGCAATGTGTCGCTGACACACCCCGGTCTTGAGCGCGATTTGCTCCATGTTCCAGCTTGGGTTCTCGCGCCCAAGCTGCTCGTTGGTTTCGACACGCTCCGGCAGGTAGGTCGAGATCGGTCCGATCGCGGCGTGCATCAAGCCCAATGCCTCCGCCCGATAGATCGAAAGCGCGCGGCGGCCGACAAGGGATCGTGGCCTGAAGGTGTTACGGAGTGGTGTGCTTGCATCGCCGGTCAGCTTAACCGCGACCCACACTTGCAGAAAGGCCGAGTTACGTGGCGAAATCTGCCCGTAAATCCGCGTTGACCCGTCCACCTCATCCGATATACTCTGCGCCCCGTCGATCCCACGGCCGCGCTCACCCCGCGCGCTGATTTGTCATACAAGCAGGCAAGGAAGCCGCCGGTATGCATCCACTGTGGGCAACATTTGCCGTTGCGCTGGCCATCGCGCTGGCATTGACCCCGCTCGCCCGCTGGGCGGCCCTACGACTCGGCGTCGTCGACCGTCCCGACGGCCGCCGCAAGCTGCACAAGCAACCCGTTCCGCTCTTGGGTGGGGTCGCCCTGTATTTGGCGCTGGTGACTGGCCTGTTCATCGCGCACCGATTCGCCGGCGGCATCAGCGCGCAACTCTCCGAACTATCGGGCGCGATCATCGCCGCCGCCGGATTTGTCTGCTTGATTGGCTGCGTCGACGACATCTGCGATCTCAAGCCCCGCGTCAAGCTGCTGCTACAGATCGTCTCGGTCACACCGGTCGTTGTCGCTGGCTACTATGTCGATCGCGTCGTGGCGTTCGGAGTGCCCATCGAGCTTGGCTGGCTCGGCGTGCCCATCACCGTGGCCTGGCTCGTCGGCTGCATCAACGCCTTGAACCTGCTCGATGGCATGGATGGTCTGGCCGGCACCGTCGGCCTCTCCACTTCGCTCATGATGGCGGTGCTCGCCTCATCCTCAGGGCATCCGCACGTGGCCATTGTCGCCATGGTGCTGGCCGGCGCGCTCGCGGGCTTTTTGATCTACAACCTACCCCCGGCCAGTATCTATCTGGGCGACTCGGGCAGCATGATCATCGGGCTGGTGATCGGCATCCTTAGCATCCAAGCCGCGCTCAAGACCTCGGCCACGCTCTCGTTGACCGCGCCCGCCGTCGCGCTCACCATTCCCATGCTCGACACCGCATTGGCCATCGTGCGGCGCCGGCTCTCGGGCTTGCGCTTCGACGCCGCCGATCGCGGACACATCCATCACCAGTTGCTCAATCGTGGGCTCAGCAACTGGCAAGCGCTCTGCATCATCGGCGCGCTTTGTCTCACCACGGGCGCCGCGGCCACCGCGGCCACACTCTTAAGCTTCGACGCGCTCGGCTGGATCATCGTGCTGGCGGTCATTGTCACGCTGGTCCGCACACGCGCCTTTGGTCATCATGAGGTGGCGTTGGTCAAGTTGTCGCTAGCCGCCGCGCTGACCCGGTTTGTGCAATCTCTGCTCGATTCCGCCCGTCCCATGGCGCGCCGCGCCAAGCACCCCAGCTTTGAGTTCGATTGGCAAGCGCTGGCCGACGAGGCCGCGCATTGGAACATCGGGCGTCTTGAACTGGTGATCGAAGGCCCGGCCACTTCGTCCGTGTGCAGGCACTGGAGCAATCCGGCGGAAGTCGCCGATCAGTCGGCGGGGTGGTCGTACTCCATGCGATTCGACCACGACGATCGGCGCTGCGATCTAGTGGCCAGCGGGCGGCTCGATGGACGCAACGAGCCCTGGCATCTCATTCGCATCGCGCGCTTGCTCAATCATTTTGGCAAGTATTGGGTCGCCCACGCTCACGAAATCGATGGCTCGGCACAGCCCAATCGCACCCTGCCGCTGACGGTCGCGCCGCAGTCCCGCGCCGCCTGAAATGCCAGCGGATGGCCGGCATCTCACTCATTGCTGGCGCCGCATTGGTCACGCCGCGCGGCGAGCGATATACTTCCTCTCAAGCGGGGCGCGGCTGCCTTTCTGCCACCAGACAAGGATGAGCATGCGGTTGTCACGATGGATCACCTTCGGCTGCGTTGCCTTGCTCGGAGCGTGCCAATTGTCCGACTCGATTACTCGTCGCGCTCTCGCCGCTGAGCCCGCTACCGCCTCCTCATCCAATACCGTCAATCGCTTCGCCAACCCCGCCGAATTTGAGCGGCTTTGCCAGTCGGTGCGCGAGCGCAACAGCGAGATCGACGCGCGATCCAAGGCGGGCACGCACCTCGAAACGTCAACGAATCAAGAGTTCGACAAAAAGAATGTCGCCACCTTGCATGAACAAGTCACCGAGCGGGTCCGATTCCCTGGCGGCGTCGAGCATCGGCTGCTGACCAAAAAGGTGAACCTGCTCACCAACCAAGTCATCACGCCGGCTTCAGTTCGCGAGGAGAAGCGCCCGCCGGCCACGATTGAGTTTCCGCTCACCAAGAACGAATCCGCCGGAGCCTACCAATATAAGTTTGTCGGCATGGAAAGCGTTGCCGGCCGCGATCTGGTCAAGATTCAGTTCGAACCCACTGCGCCGCTCGACAACAAGTTTCGTGGTCATGTCTGGGTCGATCCCGCCACCGGCGAACCGGTTCACTTCGCCGGCGCCTGGGCCAAGCTGCCCGCGTTCGTCCACGAAATGACCATGTCGCTCGAATGGGGGCCATCCGAGAATGGGCACACGCAGTGCCGGCGCTCGGTCGTCGCCGGCTCCGGTGGCGTCGCGTTCATCTTCAAGCGTTACCGCATCGAAACCGTGCTCTCGGGCTATCAACCCGCGCCGTAAGCGCTAATGCTATCGCTTCTTCAGGCGGCGACACGCCCAGATAGCGCCGATGCCGCTCAACAGGGCCAGTGCGAGCGATGTCGGTTCGGGCACGATCTCCGCATCCATCCGCACATGGTCGTAATCGGTATCGGCAGTGGCGTTTTGTACGGTCTTCCTAAGGAGGATAGTCAGCGGCAGGCCATACAGGCTCGGATCCAAAGTCGCGCTATCCACGACGATGGTCCGATCAACGAATGTGCCCGGCGTCGGCGTCACCGCATCGGTTTCGCGGGCAATCACTTTTGCGTCGACTCCTATGCCCGCAATGAGCATAAAGTCATAGCCGCCGTAAGTCGCTCCATACTGGTTGCCGATCTGTCGCTGACCCACTGCGACCGTCAGGCGATAAATTGCGTTGGCGGCAAGAACAGGATCGTCGCCGTTGTTCAGTATCTCGTCTGGACCGGCAAGTTGTTGTTCGATGGTGTAATCCCCGAAGCCGAATACAAATCCGACCTGCGATCCATCGGCGCCAGCAGGAGTTCCATTCCCGCCCGCAGTCGCATAGTCGAGCGCGGTCGGGTTATAAATTCCGGCGGAGTCGCCAATTGTCCAACCATACGTTCCCTGCTGATTCGGTGGGAGCAAGAGGTCATACCCCCCGTCCACCTGCACCGGCGCTTCGAAACTGGGATTCGCGATGGTAATCGGCGCCGCCTGTAACCTGTGATCCCCAGTGAATACCGCGAACAAAACCAAGCTGACCGTCACGTTGCGAAGCTGAAATCGTTGGATGTGCATGTTCATTCAAGACCATTGGAGGAGTGTTTTGCCGTTGATTCCCCATTGCGAGCACGAGGTCGCATGAAATTCGCGCGTTGCCATGCGAATGCAGGCATGTCAAAAGCGAATCAGCCGAACGAGGCTGTCGCGCGCGGCAGGCGGCCTATCTGCCTAGACCGCAATTCACTGGCACGCAGAAAACAATGGTTGAGTCTGCGAACCTTCGCCTTCAAGAATGAGGCGAACCGAGGGCGTACAAGCTAAGTCGAGCTGAATCTTGACCAACTCGCTTGCGTCATTAGCTTACCTCTTGAGGATGCGCAAATTAATTGCAGCGTCATGAAGCTATTGCCCTGGCGGGGGGGTGTCAATGATTTCTAGATTAAAAAGAGTTACTCTGTTGCCAAGTCGCGCCAGACTTTTCGAATGGCAAAAATCTTCGAGTGGCTAGATTGCTAAGCGTAGGCTACTGCGGAGTAAGTGATCGTGTGGGAGCATTGCACGCATGCGTCGCCAGCTTTCTAAAGTGTTCAAAATTGTCCTGTTTGCGCAGGTGTTGGCATGCCCTTGGCTTGTAGCGGCCGAGGACTCATCGCCGCCCATCCCCCAAGGCGAGGTCGTCAAGCACACCTTCAACCAGAGCAAAATCTTTCCGGGCACGGAGCGCGATTACTGGATTTACGTTCCCCAGCAGTACGACCCGGCAAAGCCCGCCTGCGTCTACATCAACCAGGACGGAATGCAGTTCAACGCCCCGCGCGTTTTCGACGAACTGATTCATCGAGGTGAAATGCCGATTACGATTGGCGTGTTCGTCATGCATGGTCGGGTGAAGGCGCTCGGCGACGACGCCCTCGATCGCTTCAACCGCAGCTATGAATACGACGGCCTGGGGGGTCAGTACGCCCGCTTTCTGCTTGATGAGTTGCTCCCCGACGTCGAAAAACAAACCGCCGGCGATGGCCGCGCTATTCGCCTTTCGGCCGCCGCGACCGATCGGTGCATCGGCGGCGCCAGCAGTGGGGCCATCTGTGCCTTCACCGCCGCTTGGGAGCGGCCAGACGCCTTCAGTCGCGTCTTTAGCGCGATCGGCACTTATGTCGGCCTGCGCGGCGGCAATGAATATCCCACACTGATTCGCAAGTTCGAGCCCAAGCCAATCCGCGTCTTTCTGCAGGATGGCGGCGCCGATCTCAATATCTATGGTGGCGACTGGTGGATGGCCAATCAGGCCATGCAGCGAGCGCTCGCTTTCGCCGGGTACGAGGTGCGCCACGAGTGGGGCGACGGCGGCCACAACACCGAACACGCCACCAAGATCTTCCCCGACGCCATGCGCTGGCTCTGGAAAGACTGGCCAGAACCCCCCCAGGCGGGCGCTGGCTCATCGCAACTGCAAGATATTCTCCTGCCGGGCGAACCTTGGCAACTGGTCGCTCAAGGCCACTCCTTCACCGAGGGGCCCGCCGCGTCTCCCACCGGCGAGTTCTTCTTCAGCGATGTCCCCCGCAGCAGGGTGTACCGCGTTGCTGCAGATGGCAAGGTCAGCGAGTTTGTCGCCAAGTCGCAACGCGGCAACGGTCAGGTGTTTGGTCCCGATGGTCGGCTGTACGCCGTGGCTGCCGGCGCCGAACAGATCGTCGCCTATGACGCCGGCGGCGCCCCCACCATCATCGCCAGCGGCATCCGCGGAAACGATTTAGCGGTGCTGCACAGTGGCGACATCTACGTCACCGCTCCGGGCGAAGGCGCCAGCCGCGTCTGGCATGTCAGTCCCAGCGGCGAGAAGAAAGAGGTCGACTCCGGACTGAAGTACGCCAACGGGGTGGCGGTCTCGCCCGATAATTCATTGCTCTACGTGGCCGACTTTCGCAGTCGCTGGGTCTACAGCTACCAGATTCAGCCCGATGGCTCGCTCGCGAATAAACAGCGCTACTACCATCTGCATGTCCCCGATGGCGCCGACGACAGCGGGGCCGATGGCATGCGCTGCGACGCCGATGGCCGGTTGTATGTGGCCACGCGACTGGGGATTCAGGTTTGCGATCAGGCCGGTCGCGTCAATTGCGTCATTCCCACTCCCAACGAGCGCGTGTCGAACGTCTGCTTCGGCGGCCCCGAGTTCGACACGCTGTTTGCCACATCCGGCGATTGCGTTTACAAACGGAAGGTCAAAACACGCGGCGTGCAGGCCTTTCAGCCACGCGTCAAGCCGGCCCCTCCCAGACTTTGATTTTCACCAGGTATCTCGAGGAAAAGTTTCATGCGATTCGCACTCTTGCTGTTCATTTCGCTTCTTACCGCGCCCGTCTTTGCCGCCGAGTTGCCAAGCGCCTCGATCAATGGCGAGGGGCCCGGCTGGCGGACGCTGGGAGAAGCCGACTTCTCTCATGTCAACGGCAACCCCGATACGTGGACCTGGAAGGATGGCGCCGCGCATTGCACCGGGCAGCCTGTGGGCGTGATCCGCTCCGTCAAGCCGTACACAAACTTTGAACTGGTCGCCGAGTGGCGCCATCTCAAGAGCGGCGGCAACTCCGGCGTTTTTCTCTGGGCCAGTGAGAAGTCGCTCGAAGGGCTCAAGCCAGGGCAACTCCCCAAGGGAGGAATCGAAGTGCAGGTGCTCGACCACGGCTTTCGCGAACAATACGAAAAGCAGTCGGGCAAGAAAGGCGACTGGTTCACCACCAACGGCGATGTGTTTCCGGTCGGCACCTCGAAAATGAAGCCGTTTCCCCCCGTCTCGCCCGATGGCAGCCGCAGCTTCCCCACCAAGGAACTCAGCCGCGGCGTCAACGAGTGGAATCACTACTATATCCGCGCCATCAATGGCGAAGTCCGCCTCTGGGTCAACGGAGAAGAAGTCTCGGGCGGCGCCGACTGCAACCCCGCCACCGGCTTCTTGTGCCTTGAGTCCGAAGGCTCGCCGGTGGAGTTCCGTAACATTCGCATTCGCGAATTGCCGTAGCCGCGCGTAGTTCGTTAAACGCGGAACCGACCGCCATCAAACAAACGAAGCCCACGGGGCCAGCGCCCTGTGGGCTTCGTTCTTGAATACGTTGTTGCCCGGCGTCAACCGACGCCGTTGAACGCGACGCTCGGATCGTCCGCCACGTTCACCCATACATGCACGTGCGGCGCGCCGCGGAAGTACCAGGCGAAGGCCGGCCCCTCCAGGCGCCAGCAATCCCACACTTCGTCCTTCCCCAGATCGCCCTCGCGATAGAAGGCCATCGAGCATTGGTCGAGGCCTCCCATCTTCTTGAGGCAGGCCGCCACCTCGTCGCGGTCCGATTGCCGATACGGCTCGACCAGCGTCGCCAGCGCGCGTTGCAGTTCTTCCTTCTGATCCGCCGAAAGCTCCGCGACTGCAATCCCCGGGCGGCCGTTCTCGCGAAACGCCATTGCCGACTCGTCCGGCAAAGTGTCGACTAGCGCCAGCCCTCGCTGTTTGCCGTCGAGCATGGCAAACACCTTGTTCGCCGCCACGGCCTGCGGCCAGAAGACGTTGCCCGGATGATCCGCCGGCTCATTGAAGCCTGCCGCGGCATGTCCGTAAAAGAGCGGTCCGCCAAACGCGACATGCTCGGCCGAGTCGCCGTCGCAGCGCAGCGTCATATGGCGGCCGGTCATGACAAACTGGAACTTGCCGCTCCCCGGCTCGCCAAAGATGGCGATGTTCTGGTCCTCGCCATAGCCCCCCGCGTCGTCTTCCAGTTGCTTGTCGAACTTCGCATGCCATTCGGGCGAGATGATTCCCTCAAAGACGTGCCGAATCATTTCCCGTTGATCGCTGGTGAAGAAGTCGCTGTTGATTACCTCGTCATTGATGTGCCAGTTGTTCGACACATGGGTCCGCAGCAATCCGCGCTTCGCATCGTGATGGTCCCAAGCGTAGCAGACCGATTTTCTTTGTTCGGGCGACAGCGATTCGTACAGCAGCTTCACGACGCTTTCGGCCGTCCCCGCTGGGCTGGCGGTGTCCTTGGCCTCGGCCCAAACCGGCCAACTGACCGTGCCGAGCGCGGCAGCCGCCCCCGTGGTCTTCAAAAACAAGCGGCGATCCACTGCGGGCCGCAACGAACAATCCGGACATTCTGGCTTCGACATGATGGGTTCTCCGCGCCGGCGCGAATTTGATTCGCTAAAACGATAACTCGGTGGCTGCCTCCATTAGACCGGCGGCGAATCAGCGTTGCAAAACTTTTCCCGCAGTCGCTGGCCGCCTCAGCGGCTGACAAACCGGGCAAAAAAAAGTCGAACGCTGCGCCTGCACCACTCGGCGAATCTGCCCCGACCGGCAGCGCCGGCACAAGGCGCCTGCCTTGTCGTATACGCGATGATGATTCTGGTAGCCGCCCGACTGGTTCAGCGCATTGCGATAGGTTCCGTCGGCAAGCGTCGAACCTTCATAGCGAATCGCCAGTTCCAGCACTTCGAGCATGGCCGCGTGCATGGCATGCCACTCCGACCGTACGAGGCGATTGCACGACTTCGCGGGATGAATGCCCGCCAGATGCAAAATTTCTGAAGCGTACAAATTGCCAATCCCCGCCACGGCCCGCTGGTCCAACAGTGCCACCTTGATCGCCCGGCGACTCTTGCCAAGTCGCGCTCGCAGTTCGTCGGCGCCAATCACCAGCGCGTCGGGCCCTAAGTTCGCCTCGCCAAAGCGAGTCGCGTACTCGTCGGCGGTGTGCAGAGTCACCAGCCCCAATCCTCGGCGGTCCCAATACAACAGCTCGCGAGCTGCGCCCCCACCTAGTCGCAATGTCAGCCGCAAATGCTCCGGTCCCGGCGGATCGGCCACCAGCACCAATCCCGTCATCCTCGGCTCGAACACAATTCGGTCGCTCGATCCTAGCTCCACCACCACGCGCTTCCCCGCTCGCGCCGTCCCGGTGATGGTCTGCCCGACGACTCGCCTCCGCCAGACGGCGGCCGCTGGCTCAATCGCAATCGGCTTCTTTTTGCAGCGCGCCCGCTCGACCGCGGTCACGACGCAGCCCACCACCGTCGCGATCCCGCGCCGCATCGTCTCCACTTCGGGCAGTTCCGGCATCTTGCTACTCGAGCGCGTCTACGGTGCTTTTGTTCAAGCCCAAACGTGCGGATCACGTTCGCGCCGGCTTGCCCAAACCTCGATGTCGGCACAGCGCTCTCGTAGCACGTCGGCTAGCTGTTCCACGCCAAAGCGCTCCGTCGCATAGTGTCCGGCCAAGATCAATCCGATGCCGCGAGATTCGGCTTCCAGGCTGGTGTGAAACCGCGCCTCGCCCGTCACCAAACAGTCGCAGCCGGCCGTGTCCGCCGCGGCGAGAAAATCGCCCCCGCTCCCGCAGGCCACTCCCACTCGGCCGACAGTACGCGGCAATTCGCCCACCACTTGCACGCGCTCAATGGCCAGGAACTTCTTGACGGCGCTGGCCAAGTCCCCCAACGTAATCGCCGGGGCAATCGTGCCACAGCGGCCCGCGCCGGGTCCGTGCTCCTGTGGCAATAGTGGCTGGACCGCCGTTAGCCCCAACCCCGCCGCTAGTCGCGCGTTGATGCCCGTTGTGGCCGAGTCGAACGCGGTATGCGGGCTGTAAACAGAAACCTTGGCGCCCGCCAACCGCCATAGCAACGCCCCATCGCGCGAGTCAGTCGTCAGCCTCCGCAGCGGCTGAAACGGCAATGGGTGGTGCGCCACCACCAGGTTGACCCGCTCCTCAATGGCTTCGTCAACCGTGTCCTCCGTCACCGTCAGACAGGTCATCACGCGGCGCGCGGCAAGCGTGCCGTCCCCCAGCAAGAGACCGACGTTGTCCCAATCCTCGGCAATGTCTGGCGGCGCGAATTCCTCCAGGAATCGAACAATCTCGGCAATCGATGGCATCGAGCGTCTCGGTGTTGGCGCGAACGTGACGACTTGCGCAGCGGCCCATGGCGCCGCTGCCGCACATCATAGCCAATCGACTACGGTTCGACGACGAAGCGGTAGTTCAGCACGCGCCGACCGCCAATCTCCGTGGCGCGCAGCCACAGCGTCTCGCCAACCAGCGCGCCGCCGTTGGGCACGCGAAAGGTCGCATAAGTTTGCCCCTGCGGCGGGCCCACCAACTCAAACCGCTGCCGCCTGCGTTCTCTGGCGAACAGGCTGCACGAGAATCGAATCGGTTGGTCGGTATGGTTGGACAGTCGCTGTTCAATTTCCAAAACGCCGTCGGTGTTTACCTGCGTATTGACGGCGATCTCCACGTCGCCTACGCCCACCACGACCGGCACAAAGCTATCAAGGCGGTATGGCCGATCGGCAAACAGCTCAAACTCGGCCCGCACCTGCTGCGCGCCGCTTTCCACTCCAAACGGGAGCGTCACCCGCAGATCGCGCGCCAATCGCTCGCCGCTGGAGAGGCGAAAGTCGAACTGGCTTGGATGCACGATCCAACCCTGTGGCGTCGCCAGCCGCACGCGGCCACTCACGTTCTGTCCAAAGGTGTTGTTCAGCGCCAACCGCGCCGTGAATGTCTGGCCCGGCGTGCTCGGCAACTGCGCCGGTTCGATCGTCGTCGCAATTCGCCACCGCGCGATGTCTGGCGACACGCCATGCACAAATCGCGGCGCGCGCCCCACCGGCAGCACCACCTGATCTCCGTCACGTTCGAGCGGGACTTCCGCGCCGAACATGTCGCGGCAAACCACTTGCTCGCCCAGGTACAAAGTCTCATTGGCGGGCTCGTCGCGCCAAACCACCATCACCGCCTTGTCGCCGCGAACAAAAACGCGGTTGTGGCTCCCCTCGGGCAGCGGCGTCGAGCCAATTTGAGTCGCCCCCGCTAGTGCCTGAGCGGTGGATCGCCAGGCCACATACAATTCCGTCGGGCGTCCATCCGCCTCAATCAGCCCCGCTTCGCGATCCAGCGGCGTCGCGAAGAAGATTCCATCGGCGCCAAACGCGGCCGCCGTGACCATCCGTTGCACCAAGGCCGCTGCGCGATCCTGGCTCGCTAGCGTCGCCAACCAAGCCGGTTCGATGTTCAGCCAACGACTTGTCTGCCCACGCGTGGTTTCTTGAAGGTAATTTTGAGTCTCTTGTGTTGTTAGCGCAGGGTGGCTCGACAAATCAACAAACCGTAACGTCCCCTGATCGGCCGGCAACTCTTCGATCCAGTCCCAGCCAATCCCCATGTGCAATGCTTGCCCCGAAGTTTCCAATTGCTTCTTGATCTCGATCAATCGCCGATTCAACTCCGGAAAACCCACAAACGACCGGTCGCCGTCGCGTCCCAATTGCCAGTACCGCGTTTCGATGCCGAACTGCAGGAACACGTTCTCCAGCGAGGGATACCAAATCTTCGGATCAGCGGTGAACACGTTGGCTGCGAAAGCGCTGCTCGGCAGCTTCGCGCGCACCGACGCCGGTGGCGCGGCCAGCACGCCCACGCAGTTGATGTTTCGCAGATTCAGCGTCGCCAGTAGGCGCCGTGTCGGCGCCGCCCGCGGATCCTTCTCGTCGAGCCAGAGCGGCATCTTCACCCAGCCGATGCCCGCCTGCTGAATCAATTCGACTATCGCCGGCGGCAGCTTGTCGCGCTCCTCGGCCGAAAACGACCAGCCAAACTGCCCTCCCCATCGGGTTTGCGGGTCCAACACGCACAGCGAAATCGTCTCGGCCAACTCGTCGCCCGCCCCGCCCAGTCGGGCGCGAACGCGATAGTAGCCAAAATCCTTCACCGGCGGCCGCCAGCTTACTACCCCGCTCCATTCCACCCCGGCGCCTGGCTCCGCCGACTCTGCGCCAGCGGCAACGGAAGTGGCCGCGGCCGGCGATGTATTCAGATCCAGCTTCATTTCCGAATGGGCCAATACCTGATTGGCAAAGTCGAGCAATTCCAACTGCAGGTCGGTCATCTCGCGCTTCAGCCCCGCCACCCCAATCTGCAACTCGATCGTGCCCGGTTCGCTATAGAGCGCCAGCGGATGATTCGCCTCGATGCGCAATCGCGGCTGTTCATACAGTCGCACATGATGGAACCACACGTCGCCGGCCAGGTCATGCCGCCCGTCGGAGTTCACCACCAGCCGCACCACGGCAAATCGCGCGGCGGCGCCCCCCGCATTGCTCGGCGGAATGTTGACTGTCGTCCAGTCCGCCGTGCCCCCGACCGTCGCGCTGGCGAACGATTCGATCTCTTTTCCGTTTTCGTCGAGCAGCGCCAATCGCGCCGAAGCTTGGCTGCGTGTCAGCCCTGTCGTCTTGATCGCCGCGCTCAACGCATAGTTGTGCCGCTCGTCAATCGGGATCGCCGGCGACGATATCTCCACCGCGCCGCCGTTCATCCGCGCCCGCAGCGACCCCCGTATCTCAGCCGCCAGCGATTCGAAATCGAGCGCCACCTCGACGAACCGCGGAAACCCGCCCCCATGCCGCCGCGTCCAGCCATCGGGCCAACCGTTGAAGTCCGAGTCGCTCGGGTCGCCAAAGTCAGACGCAAAAACGCTTGTTAAATGCGCGCCGGGCGCCTCGCTGGGCGGCGCGGGGCCCGCCGCTAGAATGCACGCTAATAGAAATGAACAAATCGACATGCGCCGGGTCAACACCACCAATCGAGACGATCAGGCTTCGTCTGCTTCATCGTGCCCGCCGCGCGTCCAACTCCAGAACAACTTGCGCAGCCGCTACCCGCGTTAGGAGCCCTCCAGCGTGCCAGAACTGAAAATTGCCGTCCAATTGCGCAATCTTCGCCAACCCTTTCGGTCCGCGTTGCAGACGGCCGCCGAACTTGGCGCCAGCGCCGTCGAGCTAGACGCCCGTCTCGATGTCCGCCCCCAGGAGATGTCGCAGACCGCCGTGCGCCAACTTCGCAAGCAACTCGAAGACGTCCGCCTCCGCGTGGCCGCGCTCTCCTTCTACACCCGCCGGGGATACAACGTCGCTCTCGATCTCGATCGCCGCGTCGAGGCCACTCGCCAGGCCATGCAGTTGGCCCACGCCCTCGGCGCTTCGGTTGTGGTCAACCATGTGGGCCGCGTCCCAGATGACGATACCGATCCCGCCTGGCCCCTCATGGTCGATGTGCTCCGCGACCTGGGCGAGTATGGCCACCGCGTCGGCGCGCTGCTCTGTGCCGAAACTGGCAGCGAAAGCCCCGCCCAACTGCAAAAGCTCATCCAGGCCCTGCCAGATGGCAGCCTGGGCGTCACCCTCAACCCGGGCAACTTGGCGCTCCAAGGATTCTCGGCCACCGAGGCCGCCGAACTGTTGGGGCCGCACATTCACTATGTGCATGTCAAAGATGGCGTGCGCGACGCCGCGCAAGGCCGCGGTGTGGAAGTCCCCATCGGCCGCGGCTCAGTCGATTTCCCGGCCGTCCTCAGCGCCCTGGCAGAGCGCGCCTATCGTGGCTACTTCGCTATTCAGAGCGATCGCGGCGCCGATCCCGCCGCCGAAATGCGCCAAGCGATCGAATTTCTTCACAACCTTTGAATGTCGGCCACGGTGCGGTGTGTGCCCTGTCCCTGGTGGGATCATTACTAATCCAAGGCCGCGCCATGAAAACGCAGCGCGGCAGCATCGGCAAGTCATAACTTCAAGTCGTAACGCCGCGGCAATCCGCTGCGCTCGCTACTTTTCGAAAGCGAAGATCCGCTTCCAATCGCGCTGCATGCTCACCACGATCCAGCCGCGCTGCCGCGCCTCGGCCATCAGTTCCGCGCTGAACGTGCCAATCTTTGAATCGGCGCCGTAGGCGTATTCGCGCTCCGCGTCGTCGTGATGCACCAACAGCGCCAGCCGCGCGCCGCTACCCGCCTTGGTCCATTCCAGCATCTGCTGGTCGCCAGTCGAATTGCCAAACGCCGCCCGCGGCCGTCGGCCAATTACCAGGTTGATCCCCTCGGGCTTGCCCCCCTTGTCGTCGACGAGCAGCATCTTCGGCAGTTTCACCAGTCGCGGCGGTCCATCGCCATCGTTCACAAATTGCGTCTGCGCCGCCGAACCAATCACTCGCTCGGGCCCCACCCCGTACACCGCCTCGCTGTAGACGCGCACAAACTCCTGTCCGCCCCCGGTCACGATGTACGTCTGATAGCCGCTCGCGCGCAGATAGCGCATCGCTTCGAGCATCGGCAGATACGCGCAGGCCGTGTACGGCTGCCGAAAACGTGGATGACGGGCCTGGGCCAACCAATCGCGCACCAGGCCATGAAACGCATCCACCGTCATGCCGCTGTGACTGACGGCGGCGATCTGCGCGAAGTCTTGAATCGAAAGCAGCGCAAGCTGCGCGCGATCTTCATTCAAAATGGCGGCGAATGGCTGTTCCTTTTGCCACTCGGGATGACTCGGCGCCAGCGCCTTCACCCGATCGATCGCAAAGGTCACCTGCGTGTAGATCGGCTGCTCCACCCACAGCGTGCCATCCTGATCGAAGGTGGCGATCCGCTCCTCGATCGGCACGAACTCGGGACCGCCATCCTCCGTGGTCCGGCGCACAAAGTCGATAATCGCCTCGCGCGCGGGGCCTTGGTTCCAGGACGGCAAGGGATCGTCCGTGCCGCGCGCGCTCGACGTCAACACAAGCAAGACGGCGCAGATCGACAGGACCCGACAGGCCGCATTCACGCGTTGCTGAACGCCACCAGCGCCTCGCCGCAATTCGGCCGCACCTTGTCGACCACCAGGTCGGCCGTCACGCCCGACTTGGTTTCCAGCACAAAGATGTCGCCCGGCGCAAAGAAGCGCGGATCGCCCGCGATCAACACTCCAGAATCGACATGCCAGGTCGATCGCAGAAGTTGAAAGGCGACCTCGCATTTCTGCCCGTCTCGAATGGCAAGTGCTGTCCGCATGGTCTCACCCTCCTGGCGCGTGCGAAGGCGATCAGCCGATCGCCGTACTGACTACTCTTAAGCTTACCCCTTTGTGCCGCCTGGGAAAACACTTTTCCCGTAGTTCAGACATGCGCTGGCCACGAACCCATAACTAATTTGGGGGGGCGCCGGCGCGCGCTTGCCAGCAACAAACGCCGGCCAATACCCTCGCATCGCGAGGCGAGAAAGAAAGCCGCAGCCGCCAGACGGTCACGGCCATTCGTCGCGCAGTGGTCGCCCGCAACGTGGACACACATGCGTCAACGGCGACGACAGATTGCCGCACTGAGGGCAGGAAAAAACCATGGGGCTACTTTGCTTCCGCACCAAAAAGGCAAACGCTGCCAACGACGCGACAACTCCGATGGCTAGGATTGCCCCAACGGTTTGCAGCATTACAACGTCCATCACTTGACCGCCAAATTCCGGTGCTTGGCTTACGCGGAAATAGGCGCAAGCTAGCTTTCCCTATCTCTCTAGACGTTGCCCGCGATCAAAACCGGACAATAGCAAGGGAATTTTGCTGCCCAGAGGCGTCATCGCCTCCCCGGCGATCAGCGGCCAGAATGCCGCCAACAGAAGGTAAGTCCTTGGCTCAAAAGAGAATAGGCCAAGAAAAGTACACCCCAGAGGGCTCGAACCTCTAACCTTCGGTTCCGTAGACCGATGCTCTATCCAATTGAGCTAGGGGTGCGTCTGTCGCCGGCCGGCAGACCGTTGGCATATCACAAGATACGTCGACCGGTCTCGCGGGTTCGCGGCGGACCCTCAAAGGTAGCAAGAAATAGGCCCCGAACAAGCCCAAGCGGCGGCTATTGTGACGACGGACTCTGCAAAACACGCTGACAATTGCCAATCGCCCTCACCATGGGCCATCAGTTTCGATGTTTTGTGAGCAGCGCTTGGACTTTTGCGCGATCGATCCGGCCGTCGTGCGAAAACTCGCCGGGCCGCCAGCGCTCCAACAGGATTCCTTGCGGTGACACAATCGCCATAACCATCTGTTCGGCGTCGGCAAAACTGACGTCCAGCCAAGGCACAAATGAGTGCGCGTCGATTCCAAACGGTTGCGATACACGCAGCGCCAACAGCCGACAGCCGTCGGTGACGGCGCGATCTTCGCGCAACCATTGGGCGAGGTCTCGGCACAACGGTCCATTCGGGTCGGTTGCGACGATGAGCAGCTTCTTGTTCGCCCGGTTCGCTGCTTCGACGGCATGGGCAAGCCATGCCCGCGAGTCATGCCCACGATCGTTCAGTACGAACTGTTCGTCGTCGATGTCGGCGCCGGCAAACGCCAAGGCCATCGGGTCCGTCAGCGCGGCCTCCAACTTATCGGCGTCAACCGCAATCTCTCCGACATCGAGTTCCCCCTCCGCATCCGCCTTCAGCGTCGCCACGGTATGCCATACTCGCCCGGTGTCGCTGATTTGCAGGTCGAGATTCACTCCAATGCAGGAAAATCGGAACACGAATTCCTCCCTGTCTTGCAAAGGAGATTGCTCCACAACTGGCGAAGGAAACTCTCCGGTGTCATCCACCGGCAGCGTCAGCCGCGCCTCCCAGCGCACGCTCCGCTTGAGCGGTGGCAGGCCTACGATCTTGCCACGTATCCGCGCGTAACCACGGTGTCGCAGCGTTAGTTCCTTGGTGTCGGCATCGATTCGCGCCACGGCGTCGCCGCAGTTCATATCCGACCGAAACCCTTGTGTTGTACTGTGCCGATAGGCACTGTTAAGCTCATCGCCATACGATTCGACCAACTCAAGCTTCCGCGATCCAGGGGCAACCCCATTAGGTGGACATGTCGCAGGCCAGGGCACCCCGATACTTTGAATGGCGATGACGAAGCGATTTAGCGTTCAAACGATTACTGCCCTCACGGAGGTCGTGACCGGCGGCTCCGCTAACGATTCGACTCCGGCTGTCGGACACTACAGAAGCGGTCCCAAGTTGGAGAGTTTTTTCGGCGGTCTGAACATTGAGCTGCGCATCGGCAGCGCATCCCGAGTCCCATCTGTACAGGCCGTTTTGCAGAACGCTGCGCGTGGACCGGACGGAAACGCAGCGATCATTCGTGTGATCGAGGCGGTGGCCGATCCTCGCGACTATCTCGACGAGCCGGAGAAGTTGACGGCAGTCGTTGTATACATGAACAAGCGGTTGAGTTTCGACGGACATGAGTTGCGTAGGCTCGGTAACGTGTACAAGGTTGTAACAGTTACGACCAACACGGTGGCTGCGAGTGCCCTGCAGGAAAAAGCGAAGGCGTTGGATCTCGGTTCAGTACATGCCGACTTTGAGCGCGCGCTGAGCGAAGCTGACCGCGATCCGGCCGACGCGATCACGTCCGCATGTTCCACTGTCGAGAGCGTATGCAAGTGCATCCTCGACGAGATGGGCAAAGCATACCCAGTCAATAAGGACATAAAAGGCTTGGTGACGGAAGTCGCCAAGCACTTAAAGCTGTCCCCGGGGCGTGACGACCTACCGAAGGTATGGGAGCAGGATATTCGGCAAGTCCTCTCTGGGCTATTCAGCGTGGTGGGCGGGATCGGCGCCCTGCGGACTCATGCGGGAGACGCACACGGCAAAGGCAAGGACCACGTCCCAGTCGACTCCCGAATTGCGAGACTGGCCATTCATGCCGCGAGTACTGTTTCTCTTTTTTATATTGAGACTTGGCAGAAGGTCGCTGGCCACGCCAAAATCAACCGGGCAAGGATGAGCGCAGAATAACATTCCCTTCCTTCAAGTATCGAAGTGGGTTGAATCGCGTTGCTCGCCTTCGAAACTACTCCGCCAGATGTCCCAGGCTGTTCCCCATTCGCGTGGAGAAAAACCGGCCGCACGATCGCCGCCACGGCCGCGTGCGACAGAAAGTACCCCCCGGAGTCGGCGCCTCCGCTGCCCTGGGCCGCGAACCCACGATGATCTGACGCGAATTGCTCCGCAATTACTTCGGCGCTCGCAATCGCCGGCCGTGCTAGAATTACCACGATGGAACCGTTGCTCGACTCCAACTCGGTGCATGCCGAAATCGACGAACTGCTACTCAGCGGCACGGCGGAAACCGCGCACCAGGCCGAAGAAATCTGGCTCGACGCCCATTTGCCGGAATTGACTCGCTTGGCGATGGAACTGGATGAGGATTCGTTCAAGAGGCACGAGGCCGTGAAGCTTCTATTCTCCCACGGGAGTCGGCCGTTCGAGGACTCTCCCCCGTGAGCCCGGACGAAAAACTGGCCCGCATCGTTCGCGCGATCAAAGAGGCCGGAGTCGATGCGCTGGTCATGGGCGGCCACGCCGGAGCGACACGGCGAGCAGCGCAAAACTTCCAAGCAATCCAAGTCCGAATGTAGAAGGCTCCGGGACGGCCGCAAATCGCAACTCGAAGGCTAAGTCGTCTACAGATCGACCCCACGGCAGAAGACTGATTAGGTAGAAGCTCCCAGCGTAGGGACTGGAGAGGCCACCATCCGCGTAAGGGTTGCCATCGACGAATCCGAAATTGACGTAATTCAGCACGGGCGTTGGCGAGACCATGAAGAAGAGGACGTATTGGCTATTCTCCGCCACGCTGACCCCCTGAAAGTCAAAATCAACGCGGCTGAATTCCCCAACCGAGGTGTTTACCGAAACTTTGCTGTCCGCAAGGATCGGCTGAATTCCCTTCTCGCCATCCCAGGCCATGAGATAGCCGGTGATGTCGAAGGTATATGGTCCGTTCCCATAAGGATTCACCGGATATGTTTGAACCCAGAACGACGCCTCGGATAAGTGGCTCACGTTATCCGGCGTCCTAAATGTCTGTCCCCAGGTGTCGCCTACAACAAGGTTGCCGATTGCGGAATGTCCGTCCCAGCCAGACGCAGTTTCCAGGATGATCTCCGCATGAGCATCGCGGGCTGCGACAAGTGCGATCGACATGCACAGCAGCATTCGCCTAAACATCGTCATGCCTACCCTATTTGATGTCTCGTTGCTCGCGACACTACGCGTTGCCCAATACGCGGGGACGCATGTGTTCGTCCTTGTGTTGTCGGCCGACGAGCGCTCTGCGCCTGCTTGATCGCGGCGGATGCGAACTGACCCTCAGCGGATTCGCGTTCTGTCACGAACAGTGTACACCGGGATGATGAACTGGAAACGCACTTTGCCCTCACTTCGACTGTGGATTTGCCCGGTAGAGCAGCGCGATCGAACCGATCACCAAACCAACGATCGCGTACATTCCGCCGCCAACCAAGATGTAAGCCAAGGCCCCCTTCGTCCGAGAGCCCTGGTCAAATATCCATCCAAAGAAAGCAAAACTCGGCAAGTCAATGCAGCACAGACAAAAAGATAGCACCCACGCCTGGTCGCCGGCAGCGGCAAACAAAAACGGCAGCACGATCGCTGCCACGACGGTGTGCGTCAGAAAGTACCCGCCCGCGATGACCAGCGGATTGCGATACCTGGCGACCCACCAGTACAGCGTTACAAAAAGTCCTACATGGATAATACCTACGATGGCTACGAACAACCAAAACTCGGGGAACTGGGGGTCTGGAAAGTTAGGGGGTAACCGGAACATGCTCTTCCTCCCAAGCGATCAACGCCTTACGGCGCCACTTGCGCTTCCTCGGCCAGCGGCCCTTCCCCCGCCCCGCAACTCTGGCAGTACGGCAACAACGTGTGCCGCAGGTGCTCGCACTTATCGCACTGCTCGAATAGTCGCGTGCCGCACGCCGGGCAAGAGTATGGCTCATCGGCAGTCTCGCCGCCGCTGCCCCGCGCGGTCGCTCCCGCCGCCGCCCCGCCAGTTGTCGCCACCGCCAGCGGGCGGTTTTGCGCTCGCCGGATCGGCTGGGCGCAGATCGGGCATTGCCCCCGGTTGTACGCCTCGCGGTAGCGGCCCAAGAGCCACGCGCCGCGCGGCGCCACAATCACCCGGATCAACGACACCAAGATGGCGATCACCACCAGAATGCCCGCCGAGATGGCGATGTACTTGAACAGCTCGCTCGGAAAATGCTCGTGCATCACCAGCCCGACCAGCCACAGACTGGCCAAGAGCAGCGGAAACACGATCGGCCGGTAGGCGCTCCCCGCCTTGCGGATCGAAATCACCGCCGCCACGATCAGCACCGGCAGCAGCACCGCCAGCTTGAGCGCCGCCTGCCGGTAGCCGTGTAGCGCGCTTAGCCGCTGATACTCCTCGCGGAGCGGCCCGCTCTTCTCCTCGATCTTCTGTTCGACCTCTTTGGCCTCGCTTTCCAGTTCCTGCCGCCGCGTCGTCAGCCGGGCAATCTCCTCATTGGCCGCCTGAAACTTGCGCTGATTGTCGAGAAACAGCTTTTCGCTCTCGACAAACGCCTGCTGCTCCTCGGCGCTGAGGTTCACCCCCTTCTCGACGCTCGCGCGGTGCAACTGAATTAGCTGCCCCAGCGTGGCCTGCGAGTTGGCCGTGCTCTGTTGCACAAGCTGCTGATTCTCCCGCTCATGGGCCGTCTCGGTGGTCAGCTTGGCGATTTCTTGGCCGATCGCCGCGCCGCGGTCGATGAGTGGCTGCCCGACATAGCGCGCCCGAATCGCCTCGTAGTCGGGGCCCGGCAGTCGATCGATGTCGCGCAGGATGAACGACAGCAGCCAGGTGTAAAAGACAAACAGCAGCAACGACAACAAAAAGATCAGCGCGCGTATCCAACGCGGGCCAGTCGCAGGCGCTTGGGCCATGTGCTGTCTCCCCTGTGGCGGCCGCCCGCTTGGGCGGCGCTTAGCCGCGCGACTCGTTCAGTCGTCGCTCGATTTCGCTCGTGCAATCATCGACCTTGATCCGCCATTGCTCCAGCGAATCGCGGTCGCGGATCGTCACCGTCTGGTCTTGCATCGTCTGGCCGTCGACGGTGATGCAGTACGGCGTCCCCGCTTCGTCCTGCCGAGCGTAACGCCGTCCCACCGCTCCCTTCTCGTCGTAAAACACGTTGTACCGCTTCTTCAAATCGCGATAGATGCGCATGGCCACCTCGGGCATGCCATCCTTCTTCACCAGCGGAAACACCGCCGCTTTCATCGGCGCCAGCCGCGGATGGAACTTCATCACCAGCCGCTCGCGCGGTTTGCCCTCGGCGTCGGGCACCACGTCTTCGTGGTACGCCTCGCACAAAAAGGCGAGCGTGGCGCGGTCGGCGCCGCTAGATGGCTCAATCACATGCGGCACAAAGCGCTCGCGGGTCACGTCGTCAAAATAGCTCATGTCGCGTCCGCTGCCGGCGTAGCGCGGCTTGCCGTCGGCCCCTTTTTCGACGACAAGCTGATCGCCGTCGCGCACCAGCTTCCCTTCCATGTGGCTGCGCAGATCGAAGTCGCCGCGATGGGCAATTCCTTCCAGCTCGCCAAACTCGCCCGGCGGCAAAAACGGAAACGCGTATTCGATGTCCGCCGTTCCACACGAGTAGTGACTCAGTTCGTCTTGCTCGTGCTCGCGCAGCCGTAGCCGCTCCCCCGCCAGTCCCAGTTCGGTGTACCAGCGAAAACGGCGGTCGCGCCAAAACTGATACCAATCGCGCGACGTGTTCGGGTGACAGAAGAACTCAATCTCCATCTGCTCGAACTCGCGCGAGCGAAACGTGAAGTTGCGCGGCGTGATCTCGTTGCGAAAGCTCTTGCCCATCTGCGCGATGCCAAACGGCACGCCGACCCGCGTGCTGTCGAGCACGTTCTTGAAGTTCACAAATATGCCTTGCGCCGTCTCGGGCCGCAGGAAAGCGGCGCCTTCCTCTCCCGACAACGCCCCCACGTAGGTCTTGAACATCAAGTTGAACTCGCGCGGCGCGGTGAGCGTGCCCAACTCCTTGGCCTCGGGCCCCAGCGCCTCGGCAAAATCCTTCACGGTGGTCAGGTTGACCATCGGCGATTGCCAGGCAAGCTGCTCGGCGTCCTTGGCCCGCAGGTTGAAGAACTTCAGCGCTCGCTGCTGCGTGTCGGCCTCGCCGTCGGTCCCTTGGCTCTGCGTGGCGACGAAGATCAGCTTCCCTTTGGCCTCGACCCAGCGGCCATAGACCTGGTCGTGCCGGTAACGCCGCTTCGACTCGCGACAATCGACCATGAAGTCGTGAAACAGATCGTAGTGCCCAGAGACCTTCCAAACCTGCGGGTGCATGATGATCGTGCAATCGAGGCCGGCCATTTCATACGGGGTAGGGGCCCCCGCCGGCGCCAGCGTCTCGTCGTGGCTGGTCACCATGTCCTGCCACCACGCCTCCTTGACGTTCCGCTTGAGCTCCACCCCCAACGGGCCATAGTCCCAAAAGCCATTCAGCCCGCCATAGATCTCGCTCGACTGAAACAAGAACCCGCGCCGCTTGCAAAGGGAAACCAACTTGTCCATTTCGATCGGCACAAACGACTCCTTCAACAGACGCGGGCGGGCCAAACCAACGACTTGCGTCGTAAACCGGTACCAAAGACGGCAAGTGTACCCGTGCCGACAGAGGGGGTCTACGCCGTGGCCGGTCGGCAGACGGCATCCGTTGTCGCATAGCAATAGTTCGAAATCCGGCGCTGCGCCTTGGCGACTTACGACAAATATCGTTTTCGGAGGCGATTCCGAAAACTCCGAAAACTCGCGCCGCGCATTTCGCCGCCTCGCTCGCGCGAACCATAAGCGGCGATTCAACTTCCGCGTGCCGCTGGCTGCTTACGATCGTTTTCGGAGTCGCGGTTTTCGGAGTTTACCCCCCCCATATTTCGCAATTCGTTGCAAATCAATTCAGCGCGATCCTCCCGCGCCCGCGAATGTACAATTCCGCCTCTCCATGCCAACCGCTGCCTACGGTAAAATGCACTCCGTCACAACACGCTCATTTGGGGCGCCGAAGTAAATGCACGATTGTCTGATCATTGGCGGCGGCGTCATTGGGCTGTCGCTCGCTTACGAACTGGCCAGTCACCGCCTCCGCGTTTTGGTGCTCGACCGCGGCCAGCCGGGGCACGAGGCCTCTTGGGCCGGCGCCGGCATCCTGCCCCCCGGTAATCGCGCCACCGCGGCCAACGCCTACGATCAATTGGTCGGCCTCAGCCACGAGTTGCATCCCATCTGGGCGCAAGCGCTAAGCGAAGAAACCGGCATCGACAACGGTTTTCGCCGCACGGGCAGCATCCATGTGGCGCGCGACGCCGATCAAGCCGCCCTATTGCGCGAGGCTGCGCAACTGTGGCGCAATGGCGGCCTTGCGGTTGAAGAGTTGAGCAACAAAGAACTGGCCGCGCGCGAGCCGGCGCTGGCCGATTCGCAAGTGCTCTCGCAAGTGCGAGCGGCAGCGCTGCTCCCCGACGAGGCTCAGGTCCGCAACCCTCGGCATCTCAAAGCCCTGCTCGTCGCCTGCCGTCAGCGCGGCGTGGCCGTGGAAGCCAATGTCGCTGTCGAAGGTTTTCAGGTTCGCGCCGGCCGGGTCGAAGCAATCGAAACCCAAAGCGGAACACGAACCGCAGGCGCAATCTGCCTCTGCGGCGGCGCCTGGACCGGGCATCTCGGCGCTCGGCTTGGCGCGCCGCTGCCGATGGTCCCTGTGCGCGGGCAGATCGTGCTGCTCGCCGCCGCGTCGCCGCCGCTGCGGCACATCCTGAACGAAGGTCGCCGCTACTTTGTCCCCCGCCCCGATGGCCGTGTGCTCATCGGCGCCACCGAAGAGAAAGTCGGCTTCGACAGTCGCGCCACGGCCGACGGTGTCGCCGGACTCTTGGATTTTGGTCTCGGCCTTGTTCCAGCGCTTCGCGCCGCCACCGTCGAACGCGCCTGGGCCGGACTCCGGCCCGGCACCCCCGACGGCCTGCCCTACCTCGGTCGGCTCGGCGAACTGGAAAACGCCTTTGTGGCGGCCGGGCATTTTCGCGGCGGGTTGCACCAATCGCCGGCGACCGCGCAACTGATGTCGCAAGTCATTCGCGGCCAGCAGCCAGAGATCGAACTGTTCGACTTCCGGCCCCATCGTCACGCCGGACACGAACATGCCCACGAGCGTCTGGCGTAAGCGACTGCGCCAGCTAGCGCTTGAGGTATTGTTGATACGCCGCCACCGCGAGTTTGTCACAGCGATCGTTTTGCGGATGCCCGCTATGTCCCGCCACGCGCTCGTATCGCAGAGTGTGGACTCGCAACAGTCGGTCAAGCTCCATCCACAGGTCTTGATTCTTCACTTCGCCCCCGCGGCCGTTCTTGCCGGTGCGCCACCCATTGCGTTTCCATTTGGGTAGCCATTCGGTCATTCCCTTGCCGACGTACACGCTATCGGTCAGCACAGTCACCGCAGTGGGCCGCTTGAGCTTGCCCAGTCCCTCGATGACCGCCATCAGTTCCATGCGATTGTTCGTCGTCTCGGGATTGCCCCCCGAATCCTCCAACTCCTTGCCAGAAACCGGATCGAAAAGAATGAACGCCCAGCCGCCGGGCCCCGGGTTGCCGCTGCATGCGCCATCGGTGAAGAGCTGAACCTGCTTCTGCGTCGGGGTGGAACTTCCTGGTCGCTTTGAGTCTTCGTGCATTCCTGCGCTCACGGTCCAGAGAGAATTGCCCGTGAGCATTGTCGGCAAACATACGCCCCACGAAAGAGCGCAGCCGCAAAAAAACTCTCTCGCCGCTAACGCGGTTTGGGTCGCGGATCCAGGCGCTCCAAATTGCGGTTCGCGGGCTCGTAGTCCACATGCCATTCGCCAGTCGAATCAATCGCGCTGCGTCGCGCGCTCTCGCAAGTCATTGGCTCATTGCGAATGCGGCGCTGGATGCCATCTGGCAGGCGATAACGAGCTCGTCCAGATAGAACGGCTTGCCAAGCACTGCCTTCGCGCCGGCGTCGAGCCATTGGCGCGTGAAATCGAATCGTGGAAAGTCGGCCAGCAACACGATCGTGGCGGTCGGGTTGGCAAGCCGCGCGGCGCGCACTTGCGAACTCAAATCGCTGTCCGCATGTCCGAGATCCCACACGATTAGTTCTGCATCGAGCAACTTCTGCACGTCGCTAACTTGGAAAGGACTCAATCCCGCGGCCAATAGCGCATCGGCTATCAATGTCGCTAGTTTAGGACCGGCCGAGCAAACGGCAGCGCTGCGCAGCGCCAGCGATTGCGGAGACTTACGTTCAAGAACCCGGTCTTCCTCGCCCATGGCGACCGGCAGCGACCACATTGGCAATTCGCCCTGTCGCCAATGCGCCAATTGCCCCATCCAAAATGCGGGCCAATCGCGCTGATACACACGCAAGGCGCCCGAGATGCCGCGGCCAGCGCGCCCCTCCCCTTCGCGCCACATGCCGGCCAACTCGATCACACCGGCCAGTGGCCAAGTCCGTCGTGCTTGCGCGAGCGCGGATGGTTCGATTTCTCCCCACCGCGACGCGGCGACCACGATCAAGTCGCATGGCAGCCATCGTCCGCTCGCGGCAATGCCTTGCGTATCTTCCCACCGCGTGACGATCGCGTTCTGTGCAAGCGTATCGAACGCTGTTCTCCACAGGGCATCGCTGCGCTCGCCAATCCACACGACCTGTGGCGGCGCGGTAAGAGTAGTTCGCATCGCGGCATCCATGCGCGGCAGTATATCCAACCGCGCAAAGAAAAAGCCGCCTCATGGCGGCTTTTTCTTTGCTGTTAAAGCAATTGCAAACGGATTAACGACGGCGCCGTGCAAAGGCGACCAATGCCAACGCGCCCATCCCGGCCAGGGCCAAGGTGCCCGGTTCCGGAACTGGGTTGTAGTTGTAGGTCACTTCCGCGATGCCGTTGGCGCCAAAACTCGACACCTGAATGGTGCTGTTCGACACGCCATTGACGGCGAAGCCGCCATTGCCGCTGACCGCGATGCTGACATTGCCCAGCCCGATGTAAGGGGCCAAGCCAGACAGCAACGAGTTTGTAGCGCTGTCCGAACCGCTAATCAATCCAAAGTTGACAAAGTCCGGGCCGCTGCCGCCGACGCCATCAGTGGGGCCAACCGCAACGGGACCCGCCGATTGCAGAATGGCGGCATTGGTCGTGAGGCTGGGGCCAGAGGCCTTGATAATGCCCGTCAGATCGACCCCCATATTGCCACCAATGGTGGAGTCGTTCTCAGCGGTCACTTGGGCCTGAACATTGGCATTTAGGCCAAGGGTCACGGACACCAAGGTGCCAAGCGACGGATTGAACTGCGGCAGCGAGACGTTTTGGCTGCCCGGCGAGAGCGGAAAGCTGAAGTTGGTGTTGTACGATACCGATGCGGCGCTAGCAGTGGCGCCGAGCGCAATAAACGCTGCGCTAAATAGAAGTAGTCGATGCATTCTCACGAGCATGAAGCGTCCCTCCTAGATGATCCCAAATACCGGTATGACCCCCGAATCGTGTGTGATAGTAAACTGCGCTAACGACTGCGCCAAGTAAATTTCTGCAAATTTCCCCTCAAACATGGAGCGGCGGTGGGCAGCCTGCTACTCTGTCGCCAATCTTTGGGCGAAAAACCGATGTATCCGCTGCGATTTCGGCCAGTTTTCAAGCACTACATATGGGGCGGCCACCGTTTGGCTGGCCAATTCAACAAACCGCTTGAACCTGAACAAACGTGCGCTGAAAGCTGGGAGGTCGTCGATCGCGCTCCCAACCAGGGGAACGAGCAAAGCGTGGTCGCTTTTGGACCATTGGCCGGTCTGTCGCTCCACGAATTGGTCACGAAGCATGGCCCCCAGCTATTGGGGCGGCACGCGCCGCAGTCTCGCTTTCCCTTACTTGTCAAACTGCTGGATGCGGCCCAGCCACTATCAGTGCAGGTCCATCCCAACGATGCACAAGCCGCCTTGCTCGATCCACCAGATCGCGGCAAAACCGAGGCCTGGGTGGTGCTGCATGCCGAACCAGGAGCGACGATCCACGCCGGCCTGAACCAGGGCGTCGATCGGCCCGCTTTTGAGCAAGCGATGCAACGCGGCGACTGCGAGGCGTGCCTTAGCACGTTGCAGCCACACCCCGGCGATTGCCTGTTCTTGCCGCCCGGAACGGTCCATGCGCTCGGCGCCGGCCTGGTGGTTGCCGAGATTCAGCAATCGAGCGATGTGACCTACCGCCTTTTCGACTGGAACCGGCATGGCAGCGACGGATTGCCACGGGCCCTTCACGTCGCCGAGGCCCTGGAAGTGATCGACTTCAATGTAGGCCCCCGCTTATTCGAAACCCCGATTGCGACCGAATCTGATCAGGTCGAACGACTGGTAGCCTGCGATCATTTTGTGATCGATCGCTGGCAATTTGATCAAACCAGGCCAATCGGCGGCGGCAATCGCCTGCATCTGCTGGTCGTGTTGGCCGGCGCCGTGAACATCTCTGGCGATCCTGCTGGCGTCCCTGTGTCCGCCGGCGAGGTGGCGCTACTGCCAGCGGAACTCGGGCCAGTTAACCTGACGCCGTTGCCATCCGCCACGCTGCTAGACGTCTATCTTCCCTAAACTGCCTCTTTGGCTGCGAGTCTGACGTCCACCTGCAAGCGCCTCAAGCCATTGCGCAACCGCGACGATGCTTGCAACTAGCCTACCCCATCGCAAGACTCCGCTTCTTGCGCGGCGGCGGCTTAACTATAATCCGCCCCCCGACCAACCGCCGATTTTCGGCTCCAGAGCAATTTTATGCGAACTGCGTTTGCAACCCTCGTGGCTTGTCTCGCCATCTCCGCGGCGGGGTGCAGTTCCAGCGTCGCCATGCCCAACTTCTTCAATCCGGGCAACGTCTACCGGCAGCAGAACGAAGCCGTCCAGTTCGATCCGTATCCCGATAACGACTCCGGGCCGACGACAGGCGGCATGCGGCCACTCGACTACGACCAGCAAATCCCCGAGGTTGATCGCTCGCGATTCGGATCGGGCGGCGTCATGAATCCCGGCAACTGGTTTGGCCGCCGGACGGGCAATCCGCGTCCCTCCGCCGGACCGGTCTCGTCGGGACCGGCGATGTCTGGTCCCAATATGGCCCCGCCGCCGTACTAATCGCATTGCTCCAAGCCGCGATTCGCGGCAAGTACATCGCGCCGGCATCGCCGATTGCGCAAAAAGCCGCCCGCCAGTGGTCGAATGATCCGCTATAATAGCGAGCCATCCCACGCACTGGCCGCCAGTTGCCAAACTCGCAAAGTCGAAGTCTCACGTGCAGCGCCGCACCCGTCCAAAATCCAACCGTCAGAGCAAACCCGTCGCCGCGCGCGACGCCGAAACGCAGGCCGACGAGGCAGGCGCGATGCGTCTGCAAAAGGCGATGGCCGCCGCCGGAGTGGGCAGCCGCCGCAAGTGCGAGGAGTTGATCTTGGCGGGACGCGTCGAGGTCGACGGCCAGGCCGTCTCCGAATTAGGCGCCAAGGTGAATCCCGAGCGCCAAGAGATTCACGTCGACGGGGCCCTCCTCGATAAGGCGCGGTTGGTTTATTACCTCGTCAACAAGCCCGTCGGCGTCGTCACCACCAATTTCGATCCCTCGGGTCGTCCGCGCGTCATCGATCTGGTGCCTCCCGGTCGCGAGCGCGTCTTTGCCGTCGGCCGGTTGGATCGCTCCAGCGAGGGCTTGATTCTTGTCACAAACGATGGCGAACTGGCCGATCAATTAACGCATCCGCGCTACGGCGTTGAAAAAACCTATCAGGTCATTGTCGCCGGCGCGCCAACGCCCGTGGAGCTCGAACAACTGGTCGGCGGCGTCCGCTTGGCCGAAGGGGTGGCCCGTGCCGAGCGAGTCGCCATCCTCAGTCAGCACCAAAAGAGCACCCAGCTAGAGATTGTGCTCCGCGAAGGCAAGAATCGCGAAATTCGCCGCCTCTTGGCCAAGATCGGTCACAAGGTGCTCAAGCTCAAGCGGGTCGGCATCGGGCGGATCAAGGTCAAAGGACTGCCGCTCGGCACATCGCGCCGCTTGACCGCCGAAGAAGTCGATGAACTCCGCGCCGCCGTTCGCCGCGGCAAGAAGCCGCGCGATCCGGCGTCGACGCCGTCGGTGACCAGTCGGGTGCGCGTCGCCCGTGGCGTGCGAAAAAAAGTGGCCGCCGCTCAGGCTGCGCCACATGTAGGTGAATCGACACGTGCCAAGCGCGGCACACAAAAGGGACGCGATCGAACCGGCGGCCGAAGCGCCGTGCCGAAGGGGCGACGTAAGTGAGCCACTGCGAACACGCGCATTTTGCCGATCAAGCCTGGCAGGGCCGAGTTGTTGTTGAGCTAAACGAACGCATTGCCCGCGACACGTTCCGCTTGCGGTTTCGCTGCCCCGAAATCGCCAAGCGCATTGTGCCCGGTCAATTCGTCATGCTCCGTCTGTCGGGTTGTGACGATCCGCTGCTAGGCCGGCCGTTGGCCTTATACGACACGGTACTAGATTCCGCTGGTCAGCCGGTTGGCGTCGAAGTCGTCTATCTGGTGGTCGGCAAAATGACCGCCCGGCTGGCCGCGCTGCGGCCAGACATGCCGCTCGAAGTGTGGGGACCGCTGGGCAATGGATTTCCGGCCGCGCCTGCGAATCATCTTTTGATGGTCGCGGGCGGCATCGGCCAAACGCCCTTTCTCGCCTTGGCGCGCGAGTATCTCGGCATGCGCCAGTACGGCGATCCCCAGCGCTCCGGCGCGGTAGCAAAACGCGTGACCCTGTGCTACGGCGCACGATCAGCCGACTACCACGCGGGGCTCGACGACTTTCGCGCGCTAGGCATTGATTTGCGATTGAGCACCGACGATGGCTCGGCCGGCCATCACGGACTCGTCACGGACTTGCTAAACCAAGCATTGACCGACGCGACCGCTGGTTGCCAGGTGGTCTGCTGTGGCCCGGAACCGATGATGGCCGCTGTGGCTAAATTGACGCGTGCCGCAGGCGTGCCCTGTCTGGTTTCACTAGAAACCCCAATGGCCTGCGGCCTGGGGATCTGCTTTAGCTGCGTGGCGCGAGTGCGCCAAGACGATGGCCAGTGGGACTACCGCCGCACCTGTGTTGAAGGGCCGATTTTCTCAGCCGACGCAATCGTCTTTTGAAGCAGCTTGAAGGGTTGCCTCTCGTCCCGCCCATTGGCTGGGCGCTACTTACTTCGCGCCCAAGGCCTTGATTCGCGCCGTCAATCGCGACTTCACCCGAGCAGCGGCATTGCGGTGAATGAGATTCTTCGCGGCGGCCTGATCGAGCGCTTTTTGCACCAAGGGATAAGCGGCCTTGGCCTCGTCCGCTTGCCCCGCCTCAATGGCGACGGTGGCCTTCTTGATGATCGTTTTCAACTTGCTGCGGCCCGCGCGGTTGCGGGCACGGCGATCGATATCCTGGCGGAAGCGTTTCTTGGCGCTCTTGGTCTGTGGCATGGAGAGTCAGCTTTTCTAGGACAAAGGCCAGCGAACTACGGCTGGTAACGTGATTTGGAATCAGCCTTTATCCTGTATCTCGCTGAGTTTGTCCAGTAGAGCCGCCGTGTCTTTGTAACCGAAATCAAGACCCGCCAATTCCGTGAGGTATTTGTTTGCCCGGGCCGCGTCTTTCAGGCCAATGGCCAGCTTGCCCGCCCGGTACAACGCCAGCTTTCGCCGCTCGGTGTCGACCGCCGAGATCGAGCCAATGGCCCCTTCATAATTGCTCATGGCCAGACTGTACTGCTTGATTTGCTGAAAGCATTCTCCCAGCAACAGCCGCACTTCGCCTTGCCGGGTCAGGTCGCTTTGCGCTTGCTGTAGCAGCGGAATCGCCTCTTTGTACATCCCGGCCCGATGTAGCCGCACACCGAGTTCGTATTTGTAGCCCGTATGGTTGGGATTGCGATCGGCGCGGCCTCGAAACACCTCCATCTCGCGATGGTTCAGCTCGGCCTTCATCTGGTTAAAGGCGTCGATCGTCTCTTGCGTTCGCTTTTCACGGGCTTGCTTTTCGGCGATCGCCACATGCTCCTTCATGCGCGCGAGTTGCACATTTTCGAGCCGCTCAATCAGGTTGATGTCGCGACCCGAAACTTCCACCGCCTTGGTCAACCACTTTTCGCCTTCATCAAGCTGATCCTTATTCAAATGCAACTCGGCCAATTTGACGTAGTTCGACGCATCGGCCGGATCTTTGGCGATCGCCTTTTCCAGTTGTCGCTCGGGCGACATTTGCAACCCAACGGGCGCCGCATCGTCGCTGCGTTGCAGTTTGGCGTCGCGAGTCGATTCCGCTCCCTCGTAGCCCCCCTTGTTAATCGTCTTCTCAACGGTCAAATCGCCGATCGCCTTCGCGGCCTCGGGGTCGCCGGGGACCGCCTTCTGCACGCGTACCCAACAGCGAATGGCGTCGTCGTAGCGCTGCACGCGCGCCAGCGCGCGTCCGGCCAGCCGATTGATTTCGCCGTCGTTGATGTCGGCGTCGAGCGCCGCCTTGAGCAGCGCCAATTGCGAGTCTTCGTAATCCAACTCGTCGCACGCGGCGGCCATCGCCTTGAGCGTCGAAATGTCCCAGGGATTGAGCTTCAAAAAATCGAGCCCCGCCTTGATCGTTCCTTTCCAATCCTTGGAAAGACTGGCCTTCTTGATCGCCGCGCGGGGGCCCGCCCCCTTGATGGCGGCGAGTTTGCTCCCTTTTTTGTTGTTGTTATATTTCTTCTGTTCGTTCGCCAGGAAATTTTGGATGTAGAGCACGTTCGCCGGATCGCCCAACACGCAACTGGTGAACATTTCCTCCGCGTAGTCGAAGCTGCCTTTCGCCATCATCTGATTGCCGCGATTAAACAACTCCTGCAGGCGAGCGCGGGTTTGCGGCGAGATCGGCTGCCGACCGGTGGTGTCTTGGCTTGCCATAGTGGCTGAAACTGCGCGGTGCGGAGGGGAGGCGAATAGCGCCTAATGAGCCGGCGCCGACGAAGAATTTGAGTCTCACACCACTTTAACTCAATCGCGCATCCACGCAAACGGGCCGCATTTCATGTCCCTCAAGCCCCGCTCCACTGCTGCCATGGTCTACCTGGTGGGCGCCGGACCCGGCGATGCGGACCTGATTACGCTGCGCGGAGTCGAGTGCCTGCAACAGGCCGATCTGGTCCTCTACGACTACTTGGTCAATCCGCGCGTCCTCAAGCATGCCGCGCCGCAAGCGGAGATCGTCTGCCTCGGACGCCATGGCGGGGGACGCCTTTGGTCGCAAACCGAAATCAATCGGCGCATGATCGCCGCGGCCCAGGAAGGTCGAGCGGTGGTTCGGCTGAAGTCTGGAGACCCCATGATCTTTGGACGCGCCGCGGAAGAGGTGCAAGCCCTGGTCGCGGCGCGGGTTCCCTTCGAAATCGTCCCCGGCGTGACCACCGCCGTCGCCATCAGCGCCTATGCGGGCGTGCCGCTCACCCATCGCGACATCGCGTCGGCCGTCGCCTTCGTCACGGGACAGGAACAAGACGGCAAGGCGGCATCGGCAATCGATTATCGCGCCCTGGCCGCGTTTCCGGGAACGCTAGTGGTCTATATGGGAGTGACCACGGCGCCGCATTGGTGCGCTGCCTTGATTGCGGCCGGCAAACCGGCGGATACGCCCGTCGCCATCGTGCGCCGCTGCTCCTGGCCAGATCAGCAAACGATCCGCTGCGTGCTGCGCGACGTTGCCGAGCGACTGCAGCTTGAAAAGCTGCGGCCGCCAATCGCCTTTGTCGTGGGACCCGTCGCCGCGGAAACGAGCGGCATTGACTGGTTCACCAGTCGGCCACTGTTTGGCAAGACGGTGATCGTGACCCGCGCGGACGAGCAGCAAAATGAACTGCGACGGCTATTGGAGCAGCAAGGCGCCCAGGTGCTCTCGTCTCCGGCCATCGTGATCGGCGCGCCAGCGGACCAGGCGGCGGTCGACGACGCAATCGCGCGGCTGTCCAGCTACGACTGGCTGGTGTTCTCCAGCGCCAATGGCGTGCGCTATTTTCTAGAGCGATTGATTTTGCTGGGCGGTGATCTGCGCGCGCTCGGCGGCGCCAGGATTGCCGCCATTGGCTCAGGGACCAGCGAAGCGCTGATGCGCTACCGCCTGAAGTCTGATCTTCAGCCACAGGACTACCGCGCCGAAGCGCTTGCCGGCGCGCTTGCCCCACTTGTGCGCGACAAACACTGTTTGCTGCTGCGCGCTAGCCGTGGGCGCGAGGTGCTCAGCGAGCGCTTGCAGGAGGCCGGCGCTCACGTCGACCAGGTGATTGTCTATCAAAGTCGCGACGCCAACGAACCCGATGCAAGCGTTGCTGCCGCACTTTCGGGGGGAGACGCTGATTATCTGACCGTCACTAGTAGCGCCATTGCCCGTGCAGTGGTGCGACAGTTCGGCGAAGCGCTTCGCCGCACACGCCTCGTCAGCATTAGTCCGATCACCTCAGACGCGCTGCGCGCCGTGGGCTATCCGCCGCAATTAGAGGCCCAAACGTACAACATGCGCGGAATGGTTGAAGCGATCCTTGCCGATGCGGCGGCCAGTTCTTAGCGTCCAGGTAAACTTTGCCGGCCGCGCAATCCGATTGATCGACGTCGCTTCACATCTGGCCGCCTGCGAGAGTGAAATCGTCGAGCGCCGCTGCCGTCCACGCCGATTGCCTAGTATAGGTGCGAGGCCCTTTCGATTGTCCATGGATGGATTGTCGATGCGTGTGCAAACCGATGCTGGCTCGTTTGTCATCTCGCTCGATCTGGCGGCGCCGCGACCGCTCGAAGCAGCGCCATCGCGGGTGGGAGACCTGGTCAAGTTGCTCAGTGGGCTAGGTTTGTCCGCAACCTGGTTCTGTCCCGATCCGGCCGCATCAAAGTCGCTCGACCGTGTCTTAAGCGTCAGTCCAGTGCAAGAGGTAGGTCTGGCGACAGATGCCACCTGGGCAGGCCCCTCCGCGACCCGAACCGTATACCACCGCGAGTTGACACGACGACTCGATCGCGCCGCGGCCGCAGGGTTGCAAGTAAGCAGCTTGGCCAGCGACACGGAATCGAATCATCTCGATGTGGCGGCGCGCTGGGGAGTTACCGCCCTGCGACTTGCTCCGAAAAGCGAATCGGTTTCACTGGTTGCTCGGTCATTGCGGTTGTTCAGGTCTGGCGCCGGCGTTTGCGGTGCGTCGCCGCAACCGACGCGCTTTGGACTGTGGAGAGTTGACGCGTCGGTTCATTTTCCTGATCGCGAGCGCTTCTCGCTGGGCGGCTCAGTGCGCAGCGCCAATCGCTCGTTAGCTTCCGCGGCGGCCGGAGGTTTCTTTCATTTGGCGATCAACGTCGCGCTGTTGGATCAGGCCGGCGCCGCCGGCATCAAGGCGCTCGAACGCGTCTTGAGCTATTCCGTCCAGCAGCAGCAACTGGCCATTGTCAATGTGCGGGAGTACGTCCAGCGCAGGCTACAAGAACGCAAACCGCAACCCGCCCAGTCAATTCTGCATCGCCGTGCCGCTTGAGCCTTTGCTGAGACTATGCTTGCTCTCGAAATGAGCTCCAGCTCATATACCCCAGTATGGCGGCGGCCACCACAAACAAGCTATCCATCAGTTTGCTGACCCCGCCTAGCGGGACACCGATCGCCAGATCCGCGCCAAAAACCAGAATCAACAAGGCTGAGACAACCAGCCCTGAGATGGTGAGGGCCTTCGGCATTCCAACAGACTCCTGCAAGCGGATCGGTAGGGGGCGGCAAGTGTTCCGAGTATAGTTGGCGCTGGCCCTCAGGGCCACGAGGTTCGCCCGCCGCCTTGCATACGTGATTCGGCAAACTTCGCCTTGCTCATCACCAGTTTTGCCCTGGCGGAAATCGGACTGGCTATGTCGACTGTAGCACCGCCAACTTGGGAGCAGTTTCGGGCTCAAATGCCCGTGGCCCAGCGGTACGCCTACTTCGATCATGCGGCGGTGGCGCCCCTTTCTCAGCCGGCGGCGTCCGCGCTAGTTGAATACGCCGAGCAATTGGCCAATAGCGGCGCCAAGTTGTGGAGCCAATGGGAGCTAGGCGCCGAGGCCACCCGGCAGACCGCGGCACGGCTCATTGGCGCACATGTCGACGAGATAGCTCTGGTCGGCAACACCACGCAGGGAATCGGATTGGTGGCCGAGGGTTTTCCGTGGCGTCCCGGCGACAACGTAGTCGTGCCGCCGTACGAATTTCCCTCGAATCTTTACCCTTGGCTCAACCTTCAAAGCCGAGGCGTCGAAACGCGCCGCGTGCCTGCCAATAGCGAAGCTCTCGACCTGAATGCGCTAGCCGCTGCTTGCGACCAGCGCACACGCCTGATTGCCGTAAGCTGGGTCGGATATGCGACCGGCTGGCGCAACCATCTCGAGCAGATCGCCGCGCTTGCGCAGGATCGCGGCATTGCCTTGCTGGTCGACGCCATCCAGGGATTGGGCGTGCTGCCGCTTCAGGTCGATCAGCTTGGAATCGACTTCCTCGCCGCCGATGGGCACAAATGGATGCTCGGCCCCGAAGGCGCCGGGCTGCTCTATATCCGCCGCAGCCGACTTGAGGAACTGCGGCCGCTCAATGTGGGCTGGCATAGCGTGCGCCATGCCGGCGACTTCACTAGGACTGATCTGGATCTCAAGCCGGCCGCCTCTCGATTCGAAGGAGGTTCGCAAAATCTGGCGGGCTGCTTGGCCCTGGGCGCCAGTCTGCGGTTGTTGGAAACCTATGGCATTGATCGAATCTCCGAGCGACTGCTGGAATACACCGACCGTCTCTGCGATCGACTGACCCGAATCGGAGCGCGCATCGTCAGTCGCCGCGAAGATGGCCATAGCAGCGGGATCGTTGCGTGCGAACTGCCCGGCCGCGACCCTGCCCAGTTACGGCGCCACTGCGCCACGCGCGACGTGATCGTCAATCATCGTGCGGGAAGGTTGCGGCTCAGTCCGCACGTTTACCAAAACGACGACGATCTCGACCGCCTCATCGACGCCTTGGTCACTGCTACTCGCTAGTTTCGCATCCGCTGCATTATCAATACGACGGCGCGCGCCATCATTTTGACCTGGTGTAAATGCGCCGCGGCATGGCAATCTGCTCGATTTGTCCCGGTTTTGCGGCGTTTCTCCTGGTCCCAGATATTTGGCACGCCCGGTGCGAAGTATTGCCTTCGCAACGAGCGATGAGTTGGAACCTCATCGCGGCGCTTCGCCAAACAGAAAGGAACATGCGATGAAACGCGGACTGTTGGCCCTGGTCGTGCTGGCGAGCATGACGTTTGCCTCCGGTACTGTCATGGCTGGTGGGTGGGGCCATGGCGGCGGTTACGGAAATGGTTGGCAGAGCAACTATTGGGGCGGACACCACAATCATTATCGGCCACACTGTGCTCCTTACGGTCGATTCCCCGGAAGCTATGGCAGCGGCTTCCGCTACGGCGCCGGCTACGGGATGGGCTATGGGGCCGGTTATGGCGCCGGCTTTGGCGCTCCGGGCTTCCGGTATCCGAGCTACGGATATCCCGGTGGCGGGTTCGGCTTCTACTTCAACCGCTAACGCGGTCAAACAGCCGGCGCTGTGATGGCGCAATGCGAACCTTCCGCTTGGCGACAGGCGGAAGGTTTTTTTCGCGCGCGGGATATAGGACTGCTGGATATTCGCCGCCGTGGTTCGTAATCTTGTGGCACCCAAATACGAACCAGCACGAAGCGATTGGCGGTATGGCGATCCAGTTTTTGTACTTTGACCTCGGCGGCGTGCTCCTGAAGTTCAGCCATGCGCGCATGTGCCGGCAGATAGCGCAGGTGGCGGGCGTCGAAACAGAGTCAGTGCGCCACGCGTTGTTCGATACTGGCTTGGAAATCGATTACGAGCGAGGCGATATTGGCACGGCTGAATTCTACGAGCGAATTTGCCAGCAGATCGAGCGCCGGCCACCCTTGTCGCAACTGGCCGTTGCGGCGAGCGACATCTTTGAAGTGAACGTCTCAACCTGCGGCGTGCTGGCCAGTCTGTGGGGCGCCGGCTATCGACTAGGATTGCTCTCGAACACCAACGAGTTGCACTACAATTTTTTTGCGGACGGTCGGTATAGCCTGATTCCCAAGCCGTTTGAAACATTGGCATTGAGCTTCCGCATAGGCGCCGTCAAGCCTGAAGCAAAGATCTATCACGCCGCCGCCGAGTTGGCTGGCGTGGCGCCGGCCGAGATCTTCTTCGTTGACGATGTTCTGGGGAATGTCGAAGGGGCGCGTGACGCCGGGTTCGACGCCGTGCAATATGTAGGCAACAGTCAATTGGTGCGCGATTTGCGCGCCCGTGGCTTGCGATTCAACTACTAAAGCTGAAGCCATCAAGACCGAATGGCCTGGGAGTGGATGGTGCGATTCGCCGCAAAAACGCTGCTTTTCATTTTCATCTCATCGTCCGCGCTGGCGCAACTTCCACCAGAGGAGGCCGTCAAAAAGCTGCAATCTCCGGCCGGCGCCGTGGTGGAATTGTTTGCCGCCGAACCGCTGCTCACCAATCCGGCCGCCATCGATGTCGATACTCAGGGTCGAGTCTGGGTTGCCGAGATTCAGCACTACCGCGGCCAGGCAAAGATGCCGCCAGCCGACAAAATCAAAGTGCTCCAAGACACTGACGGCGACGGACGTGCGGATCGCGCGACCGTGTTCGCCGAAGGACTGTTCTGTCCCATGAGCGTTTGCGTTGCCGGGCCCAAGGTGTACGTCGCCACCAGTCCGGACCTGTGGGTCTTTGAAGACAACGATGGCGATCTTCGCGCCGATGGCCCACCAAAAAAGCTTCTTACCGGCTTTGGCGGGCACAATCACGACCACGGCGCGCACAGCCTGGTGCTCGGTCCTGATCATAAGTGGTGGATGGCGCATGGCGACGGCGGTTTCGACGTCACTGGCGCCGACGGATCGCATATCAAATACCAGTGGGGCGCCATGCTGCGCGGCGAGTTGGATGGCACGCGACTCGAAACGGTCGCCGTCAATTTTCGCAACCCTTACGAGCTATGCGTCAATTCATTTGGCGAAGTGATTTGCAGCGACAACGACAACGATGGCAACCAGAGCGCGCGCATTTGCTGGATCATGGCAGGGGGCGACTATGGTTGGTTTGGTCATCCTCCCGCCAAAGTTCCACCCGGCACGCCGTTTGGCGAGCATTGGCATTTTCGGGGGCATGTGCCCGGCTTTGTGCCGGCCACGCTGGTCACCGGATTTGGTTCGCCGTGTGGCATTTGCTGTTATGAAGGCGCCGCCTTTCCCAAGCTGCGCGGCGCCGCGCTGCACTGCGATGCCGGGCCACGCGAGGTTCGCGCATATCGACATACGCCGTCGGGCGCTGGCATGACCGCCACCAGCGAATTGCTGATTACCAGCCAAGGCGACGACTACTTTCGCCCCGATGATATTTGCGTGGCGCCCGATGGCACGCTGTTCATCGCCGATTGGTACGACGGCGGTGTGGGCGGGCATGCCTACAACAACCCCCATCAAGGCCGCATCTACCGACTAAAACCGAGCGTGGCGCTAGAGCCACCGCTCGCGAAACCCGGACCGTATACAACTGCCAGCGCTGCGCTGGCCGCGCTTGCCAGTCCCAATCTGGCAACGCAATTCCTCGCTCGCGAGCATCTGCTGGCGACTCCGGCGGAAACAGTCCCCGCTTTGCAATCGCTAGTTGCAACAGCTCAGCCAGAACTGGCCGCACGAGCGTTGTGGCTATTAGACCGCATTGGCGGGGATGCGCGGCAAGCGGTCGTTCAGCAACTCTCGAGCAAAGCGCCGCGTGATCGCGAACTGGCTGTGCGCATTCTCGCTCGGCATGGCGAACAATACATGCCACTGATCTTGGAGCGGCTGGGAGACGAATCGCCAGGCGTCCAACGCGAGGCGCTGCTGGCCATCGGTCAATCCCCGACCGACGCGGGCCGCCAAGCCTTGTTGCGGTACGCCAGGGGCTATCGCGATGGCGATCGCTATCTGACGGAAGCGATGCACATCGCCGCCAGGTCGAACAAGGCCGAACTGTTCGATGTTGTTTCGCGGCCAGAATCGACATCTCTTGAACGCTTCGATCTGTTGCAAGCCCTCGACTCGGATCGCGCGGCGACGATGCTGGCCGCCGAACTGGAACGAGCGAGCGCGCCTGAACGCGTGCCCGCCATCGTGAATCGTCTGTCATGGATCGACTCGCCCCAGGCGGGCCGCGCGGTTTGGAGCGTGGCGCGCAATCCTCAATTTGGCGCCGAGGTTCGCGCCACGACTTTGAAGCTCGTGAGTCGCAATCTGGCTGGCGCCTGGAAACCGCTGCGCGACGACGCCGGTTTCGATGGCGATCTCCGCGCAGTACTTGTCGAGCCCACCTTGTGCGGCGCCGCCATCGAGTTGATTGCTGAACACGCCATTACTTCGCAGGGCGACGCGCTGATCGATTTGCTGGCCGACAGTTCGCTGAAAGCAGCCGATCGGCAGGCGGCCGCCGTGGCGCTGGCGCGAATTCGACCAGCCGAGGCCGAACGTAAACTCGCGGCGCTAGCTGCATCGCCGGACGACATGACTCGGCATTTGACGCTCGACACGCTGATTCGCATGCAGGCCTGGCTTCCGCTCGCCGATTTGTTCGCCGCCGCCGACGAAGCCATGCGGCGGCAGATCGTCGGTCAGATGGCGCATGAGTCGGCCGGCGCAATCGCGCTTTACAAGTGGATCGATTCTGGCAAGTTGTCTGGCGCCTTGAGCGAGGTGGCCATCGCCGCGGCCATCAAACATCCAGACACCAATGTGCGCGTGCTGTACGATCGCTTCGTGCCCGAGGATCGCAAACCCAAGCGATTGGGCAGCGACGTTTCCGCCGCTGCGATTCTTGAATTGGCGGGCGACGCGCGGCGCGGTCGCGAGGTGTTCTTGCGCAGCGCCGCGGCGCAGTGCAACAAGTGTCATGCCATTGGCGGAGCAGGGGGGGCCATCGGTCCCGACCTGACCACCATTGGCAAGAAGTACGAGCGAGCGGCGCTCTTGGAAACCATTTTGCAACCTTCCAAGGCGATCGCGCCCGAGTATGTTCCGTACTTGATTGAGACCAGCGCAGGCCAGATCCACCTGGGATTTGTGGCCCAACGCGACGACCGCGAGGTAGTGCTGAAGGACGCCGAGAATCGCATCATGCGCATTCCAGTCGACCAGATCGAATCGATCGAAGCGCAGACCAAGTCGCTGATGCCCGAATTGGTGTTGCAGGAAGTCACGGCGCAAGACGCCGCCGACTTGCTGGCCTATCTCACCAGTCTCAAGGGGCCTTAGTCGCGTCTTGCGCGGCGACAAATTTGCGAACCCATCGCCCGTGTGTTCCACTGTCCTCATTACGGCCATACTCTCGCCACGTTGTGGGATTCGCACATGCAATTCGGCCAAGATCGCCCAGACGCGGCGCCTGATCGTCGTGGTTTTCTCGCCGGCGCCGCGGTCGCCGCGGCGGTGATGGCCGTGCCGGGCGCCGCGCGTGCGGAGGCCAGCGAGCGACTGGTGTTTGGGGCGATCGGTTGTGGCGGACAAGGCTCGTTCCTGGCGCGCAGCTTTGCCGGTCAACCCGACGTCGAGTTGGCCTACGTCTGCGATGTGGATGCCAGCCGTGCCCATGAGGCGGCCGCCAAGATTGAGGAAATCACTCAAAAGCGTCCGCAAGTTGTCAGCGACCTCCGCCAAGTGCTTGACGACAAATCGGTAGACGCCGTCATCGTCGCGACACCCGATCATTGGCACGGACCCGCGGCCATCCTGGCGTGCCAGGCCGGCAAGCACGTCTATGTCGAAAAGCCCTGCGCTCACAACATTCGCGAAGGGCGCATGATGATCGAGGCCGCTCGCCGCCACAATCGCGTGGTGCAGGTCGGCACGCAAAGCCGTAGCGCCGCGCATATTCAAAAGGCGTTTGAACTACTACGGCAAGGCGCCATTGGCGATGTGTTGGTCGCCAAGGCCTGGAACAGTCAACTGCGCGGCGAGATTGGCCGCGGAGTCCAACCGAGCGAACCGCCCGCCGGGGTCGATTACGACGCCTGGATCGGGCCGGCGCCGTTTGTTCCCTTTCAGGCCAATCGTTTTCATTACGGCTGGCATTGGTGGCACGACTTCGGCACTGGCGACATGGGCAACGACGGCATTCACGAAGTCGATATCGCCCGTTGGGGCCTCGGCGTCGAATCCCATCCCAATCGAGTCGCGGCGCTGGGCGGCAAGTATCGCTTCGACGACGATCAACAATTCCCCGACACGCAATACGTGGCCTTCGAGTACGCAGGCGATGGGACAGTCGGGCACAAGCGGCAACTTGTTTTCGAGATGCGGCTTTGGTCGCCGTATGTGCAAGAAGGGCACGAGAACGGCAATGCCTTCTATGGAACTGATGGCTTGCTGGTACTCGGTAAAAAGGCGGGCTGGCAGTTATATGGCCGCAAGAACAAACTGATCGATTCGATGAAGGCCGACGAGTTGGGAACGCCCCACCATCGCAACTTCATCGATTGCATTCGATCGGGCAATCGCCCGAACGCCGACATCGAAATCAGTCACTTTTCTACGGCGCTCTGCCACCTCGGCAACATCGCCTGCCGAGTTGGTCGCCAACTTCAGTTCGATTCGACCAGTGAAAGAATCGTTGGCGACAACGAAGCCGATCGGCTGGTCGGTCGCACGTATCGCGAGGGGCATTGGGCCGTGCCGAGGACTCAGACATAACAGTCTGGCCAGTGGTAGCCACGCGTTGCCCGGCGCGGCGCTACTGCCTCGAACAAGCCGTCCGCCGACCTATTTCGTCCGCATCATGAAGATCGAATTGTCAGCCACATCGAACAGCGGCCGCCAAGGGCTGCAGCTCGACGCGGTGGCGCCGCCGCCGATGTGCCACACCAGGTTCATGCTCAGATTCCACGACTCCTGATTCACCCCGCCGTTCGCGCCCCCTTGACTGGGGATCAGGTAGTTGGCGTTGCCGCTGATGGCCAAATAATTGCCGAGCGGCACGCGGTAGTCGCCGCCGAACAGACCATCGGAAGTGTCAGTGAATCCGCCCCACACTCGACCTTGGCCAAAATTGCTAAACGTCTTGCGATAGAAGAACGCGAATAGATCGACCGATTCCCAAGTGGTGGTGATCAACTGTCCGTTGTTCTCGTAGTTGGCAGTCGCCGAGTCGGTGCCCACACTGGTCCAAAAACCGAGTTCTTCACCCTGCGAACCGACAAAGCTGATCTCAGCGCGCACCTTGCTCATGCGCTGATTGACGAAGTATTCGTCGTTCAGCCCGTCGAAGGCCACGCCCCATTGCCAGGGGTCGCCGGCGATGGCTCGCTGGAACATGCCCACCGTGATGAAGTACTGCGTTCGGCTGGCCGAAGTGCGAAAGAAGTTGTTGTTGCCCGACAAATCACTGTGCAAGATTTGACCACCCACCTGGTACCCAAGTCGCCGCGCGTACCAGAGGGCCGAGCCCCAGTTGATGCCTTCATGCAAACCGAAGTTGCCGTTTTGGCCACGGTCGACTGGTCCCTTGAAGGCATGAAAACCGCCAAACACACTGAGGTTCTGAAGCCAACCGTGATGCCCGCATCCGCCGCCCCCGCAGGATGGCCCGCAAGTATCGCACGATCCACACTCCGCGCAATCACCGCCAAATTGCTGGTCTTCGAACATGAAGTCGGGATCAGCGTCGCTCATCAAGAATTGATCGCCATTGATTGGCGGCGCGGGGCCACGTGCGCCCGACCGAGGTTCCGTTTCCAGCGAATCATCAATCAGCGGAAGTTCTTCTTGGGCCGGCGTCGGCCCGGTGGGACGGTCGCCCGAATACGCCGATGGCGGCGCCTGACGCGCATTGTTGATCACCATCGAGCGATGCGAAGCGGGCGCCACTCCACCGGCTTCCATATCGGCGCCGCGCCGCTGATGCATTGCTTGTTCGGCCCAGTCGTCCGGCGCATCTTGCACCTCCTCGACGGGCGGTAGTTCTGGCGCGGGCAATCGCTTGCGCGGCGCGCGCCGGGCAGGTGTGTAGCTTGCCTTCACCGCTTCGGGGGCAAAGAGCGCAGGGCCTTCTTCGCTGGCCGGCGACTGCTCGGCGGCCGGCATGGCGCGCGGCGGAGTCTCACGCCGGGCCGTCTCACGCGGCGACGATTCGGCCGTCGTCCCAGGCCGACGCCAGCCATCGGCCTGCGCGTTGGCGGCCAAGCCAAAGCAAGAAATGAGCGCCAACAATCCGGAGATGGCGCCACCAAGGTGCTTGCGCTGATTCGCAGTCATGCCTGACATCCGATAGCAGTGAACTACCAACAAAATGGTCTATGCTCGGCCAATCTATCGGACCGTCAGAGTCGAGACTTTCGTCAAACTCTCGCTGACTAGAAAATGCTCCCTGCCTTACCGATTTGCGCGCCAATCTAGGAAGGCTGCGAGATTTCGCTCGGCATTCCGCGCGCCAAGGGACAATCGCAGCGCCTGATGCTAGATTGGCTGCTGCCTGAAAACGGCCTGCATGTACAGATTTGGGTGAATCAATGGCGACACTCGCTTCCAACCCCGATGCTGGCGCCGCCGCTAGCGACGGCTCGCATTATCTGTTCGCGGCAGAACACGACATTCTGCGCCGCACGGTTCGGCAGTTCATCGAGCGCGAGGTCGATCCGCACGCCGAAGCCTGGGAGGCCGCCGGCCGCATCCCTAAGTCCATGTTTCTCCGCGGCGGCGAGTTGGGTCTGTTCGGCCACTGCGTTCCGGAGGAGTACGACGGACTCGGGGCCGATGTGCGGATGGCAATCGTCATCGCCGAAGAACTATCGCGGGCGCGCTGTTCGGGGATCGGCATGGGTTACGGCGCGCACAGCGAGATCGCCATGCCGCACCTGGTGCGTTTTGGCAGCGATGCCCAAAAGCGCCGCTGGCTGCCCGACCTCGTTGCCGGGCGCAAGGTTGCCGCGCTCGGCATTACCGAGCCTGGCGCGGGTAGCAATGTGTCGGCCATTGAGACCACCGCGCGCCGCGATGGCGAAGGTTGGAAGCTCAATGGATCAAAGATCTTTATCACCAACTCGCTGCATGCCGACATGTTCTGCATCGCCGCCAAGACCAATCCCTCGGCCGGCCACCGCGGCATCAGCATGTTTCTGGTTCCTCGCGAGACGCCGGGCTTCTTGATCGAGGAAATGAAAGGCAAGCTGGGGCGCCGCTCCTCCGACACTGGTCTTTTGACCTTTGACAATGCCCCGCTCGCTGGCGATGCGCTTTTGGGGGTGGAGAACCGCGGCTTCTATCAAATCATGAGTTGCTTCGAGAACGAGCGCCTCGTCATTGCCGCTGGCTGCATTGGCGCCGCCGAGTGGGCATTGGAACACACGGTGCGCTACGCCCAGGAGCGTCCGTTTGGCATCGGCCGATTGGCCGATATGCAAGTCACCAAGCAGCGACTCGCCAAGAGCTACATGGAGCTGGAGGCGATGCGGCACCTGACCTACACCACCGCTTGGCGCGTCGTTCGTGGCATACCTTCGCTCAAGGAGGTGGCCATGGCCAAGGCGTTTGCCAGCGAAGCCGCGTTTCGGATCATCGACGATTGCCTGCAATTGCACGGCGGCTACGGCTACTTCGCCGAATACCAGATCGAGCGCGCCTACCGAGATATTCGACTCGATCGCATCGGCGGCGGCGCCACCGAGGTGATGTACGACATCATCGCGAAGCAGATGGGCATTTAACGCGCTGGCCGCTGGCTTGAGCCGCGTCGCCGAATTCCCTAAACTCTCGCTTTTCCCAGCGAAACAACTGGCGCGAATTTCCGACTCCGCGCCCCCCAGAGAGAGGCACAGTCATGGAACGCACGCTCATTCTGCTCAAGCCCGATTGCGTACAACGCCGGTTGATCGGCCGCATTCTGACTCGGTTCGAGGACAAGGGACTCAATCTGGTCGCCATGCGCATGATGGTGGTCACGCCGGAATTGTCCAAGAAGCACTATGCCGAGCACGTCAGCAAGCCGTTCTATCCGAATCTCGAAAAGTTCATCACCGGCGGCCCAATCGTGGCGGCGGTGATCGAAGGGCTAGAAGCCATCCGCGTAGTGCGCGAAATGCTTGGCGCCACCAGCGGATTGAAGGCGGCGGCCGGCACCATTCGCGGCGATTTCAGTTCCAGCCGCCAGATGAACCTGGTGCATGCCTCCGACGGCCCCGAGGCCGCTGCCCGCGAAATTGAGCTGTACTTCACCAAAGACCAGCTTTGCGCTTACGAGCCAACCGTCACGCCGTGGCTGCGCGCCGGCGACGAAAGCTAACGGCCAATCGTACGGTTCGTCGCTATTCACTCCAACTGGTCGAGCGCTTGCAGTCGCCGATCGGCGTTGAACACTGGTGGCGGTAGTGACTCGGCGATGCGCTGCGCTTCCGCGGCGTCGAGACCGGTGCGAGCGCGCCCTTCGCCGCGAAAGATCGGCAAGCCCGCTCGCCGCGCGATAATCTCGCGCCGTGTGCGGCCGCGCGGCGTGTCGGGCCACGGCTCGCCGCGCTCACGAAATTCGAAGAATAGGGGCGCCGCCGACAAAATGTAGCGCCAATACGCCGGATGATCGGTCTGCAAAAACAACTTGCCTCCCGGCGTGAGCGCTCCATGCAGCACCGCGAGAAACGCAGGCTTGAGCAACCGCTTGCCAACCTGCGCCGGATGGTAGTACGGCTGCGGGTGGTAGATGTGAATTTCGTCGATGCTGCCCGGCGCCACGTTGTGAGCGACGAAACTTTCGGCATCGCGCACGGCGAAGCGAAGGTTCGCCAAGCCTCGTTGGTTGCCTCGCCGCGTGGCGTAGCGAATTACCACCGGCAGCACGTCCACACCGATGTGATCGGCCTGCGGCCGAGCCAGCGCGCTGCCGATGAGGTAGCGACCGTTGCCGCAGCCTAGTTCCAGGATGCGCGGCGCTTGTCGGCCGAAAAGCTCGTTCCAATCGAGCGGTCCATCTGGCAGCCGCTTGAGCGCCGTCTTCGTCCAGTGCTCGGGAGGGAGTATCTCGCCCGGCACCGGCACGCCAAATTCGCGTTCGATGCGCTGCGGCGGGCTCGTGCGCTGCCGATCTTTGTTGTTCATTGTTGCTTGAGGGTTGGCTGGTCCCCAATTCTAGGGATTGTCGAGCAATGGAGAAGCGGAGCAGCAGGGTCGTTTCATTGCGACGCAAAACTTAAAATGGCGTCCAATGTGCGGCATCGCAGCCGTTTTCTGCTAGCGCTCATTGCCCGAATCGCGCTCGCTCGCCAAAATTGTTGGTTTTCCAGTGGGCTGTCACGGCCTGAATAGCAGCGCGCGTTTCCATGATCCTCTTGCAAATCGACGATCTGGCAAAGCACTACGGCCCTGAGCCAGTGCTCGACGGCGTAGCGCTGGAGGTGCGCCCCGGCGAGAAGCACGGGCTCGTCGGCCCCAACGGCGCCGGCAAAAGCACACTCATTAAGATTATCGCGGGCAAGTTGGCCGCCGATCGCGGCGCCTGCGAGTTGCACTCCTCCGCCCGCATGGCCTACCTCGAACAACATCCCACGTTCGATGCCGGTCGCACGCTGTGGCAGGAGGCGCATAGTGGGTTGTCGGAATTGATCGATCTGGCCGATGAGGCCGAAGCCGCCGCGCATGCGCTGGCCACCGCGACCCCGGACAACCACGATCGCTTGGCGGCTCGCTACGAGCGGCTGCAAGACGAAGTTCACCGCCGCGGCGCGTACCATCTCGATCATCGCGTGGAGCATGTGCTGGATGGCCTGGGCTTTGCCCGTGAGGCGTATCAGCAGCCGGTCGAAACGCTCAGCGGCGGCCAGCAGAATCGTCTGCTACTGGCAAAGCTGCTGCTCGCCGAGGCCGACCTGTTGTTGCTCGACGAGCCGTCGAATCACCTCGATATCGACGCCACTCAGTGGTTGGAGAGCTTTCTGGCGCAGAGCCAGCAGGCGATGATCGTCGTCAGTCACGACCGCTACTTTCTGGACAAGGTCACCAATCACACGCTGGAATTATTTCACGGCACGATCGATCGTTACGTGGGGAACTTCTCGGCGTATTGGCGGCAAAAGGCCGAGCGGCTCGAAGTGCAGCGCCGTACCTGGGAGAAGCAGCAAGAGTTCATCGCCAAGACTCAGGACTTCATTCGCCGCAACGCGTATGGCCAAAAGAGCGCCCAGGCCAAGGATCGCGAGAAGAAGCTGGCCCGCGTCGAGCGCGTCAATCCTCCCAAGGCGATCGAGTCGCCGGCCTTTGGTTTTCCGCCCGCGTCGCGATCGGGCGATGTGGCCTTGCGGGTGGAGCACCTGTCAAAGAGTTACGATCGACCGCTGTTTCAAGACTTGAGTTGGGACGTGCTGCGCGGCCAGCGTTGGGGAATTTTGGGGCCCAACGGAACCGGCAAGACCACGCTCTTGCGGTGTATCGTTCGCGAGGAGCGGCCGGATGAGGGGCAAGCGATCATCGGGACGGGAGTCAAGTTTGGCTACTACGACCAACGGCTTGACCTGGTGAGCGATGAAGAACTGGTGGTCGACGCCATCCGGCCGGCGCACAAGGAGTTTCGCGAGCCGCAGCGGCGCGACCTGTTAGCCCGCTTTGGCCTGACGGGGGACATGGTCTTTCAAAAAGTGAAGAGTCTCAGCGGCGGCGAGCGCAGCCGCGCGGCGCTGGCCAAACTGTCGGCGTCGGACGCGAATTTTCTGGTGCTCGACGAGCCGACGAATCATCTGGACCTGTGGGCCCGCGACGCCTTGGAGCGGGCGCTTTTGGCGTATGACGGCACAGTGCTTTTCGTGAGCCACGATCGCTACTTCTTGAACCGAGTCGCCGATCATCTGTTGGTGGTGGAGCCAAATCGCTTTCGGGTGATTGAAGGCAACTACGAAACATATTTGCATCTGGCGGCGCTGGACGCCGGTCCCAGGAAGGCCGATGACGCGACGCGCGAGCAACAGCCCGTCGTGCCGCCGAGGCCGGCGGAAAATGTGTCCCGTCGCAAGCGGCGTTTTCCGTATCGCAAGGCGTCGGATATCGAAAAAGAGATTGCCGAGCGCGAGACGCGCGCCGCCGCGCTGGAGGCCTCACTCGCCGATCCCGAGGTGTATCGCAGTGGCGAGCGACTGCGCGAGGCGAAGTCGCAGATCGCCGAAGAACGAAACGCCATCACTCGACTCATGGAGCACTGGGAAGAAGCCAGCGAACTCAACGGGTAGCTGCGCCGTCGGATCACTTCGGCGGCGGCTGTTCCGCTGGCGCGGGCTCGGTTAGCACATCGAGCAAGCGGCGCACGCGGCGCCGGAATGGACGCTGGCCCGGCGGCGCCTCGGGCGAGGTAGTATCTGGCACGGCCGCATTTTCTGGCGTCGATGCCTCCGGAGACGTCGCCGACTCTGCTCCCGCCTGCTGTTGCCGCTCCCGCCGGCGGCGCAGCGCTTCCTGCACCAAGGGTATCGCCTGATTGATCGTCGACTGCCAATCGACCGCCGCGGCGTTGGGATGGTTGGGATCGGGTACCGGTATTTCCTCACCCGAAGGCGGGGCGCTTGTGTTTGGCAACCGCTGTCCGAGATTCGCCAGCACATCGTTCAATAGGTCGATGCCGCTATTGGCCAGCGATTGCGCGTCGACTTCTGGTTTGGCCAGTGTGCCGCGGATCGGGATCACCAGTTGACGGCCACTGAGGGCATTGCGAACCGGGGCGTCTTGACTGTCGAACTCCGGCAGCGTGACCTCGGCGACAATATCGAGCGTTTGATCGAGTCCCACGGCGCCATGCGTGACGACCGGCAGCCCGCCAACCAAGAGGCGCATCCCTTCGTGACGCACCACTTCGTCGCTCATGTGAAACCGCACGGTGGTGTCGTCGCTGGCCACGATCGATGGCGGCAGTCGCAGAAACTCGGTGATCGCTTGCCCCACCGGCCCTGGCGACACATCGAGATGATGCAAGGTCAGCGCGCCGCCCAGGCGCGCCTGCCGCGGCGCCGACAGCGGCACGCGCCACTCGTCGAGATCGATCGAAAACGAACCTTCGCTCTGGGTGGCGCCGGCCAAGAGCGGCGCGATGTACTGGAGCCAGGCGGCCGACACATCGCGATTGATTGCCGCGCGATCGATCAGCCGGCCCGGCTCGACGAACAAGATCGACTCAGCCGGGTCTTGCGGCGAGCGGCGGATGCCAGCCGTGAGCTGAATGCCTTTCGCGACCCAGCGACTGGGATCATGCAGCGCATGGGCGGCCGCGATCGGGCCGGCGACGCGCTCGAGCGAAACTTCGGCGTCGACCACGCTCAGCGCCACCGAAACAGGCGGTACCGCGGATAGCGGATTGTCGGCCGGTGGGGTCTCTTCTTCCTTGTCCTGATCGTCCTTCTTTTGAAAGACTCGCGAAAAGTTGCTGCCATCGTCGGCAATGACGATGTGCGCCGCCGGGTGTCGGAACTCAAAGCGTCCCAGGTCGTCGCGCAATAGCGCGATGCGCCACAACGCGGTGTTGCCTTGAATCGAGTCGATGCTGGCGATCGTCTCGCCACGATCGTCTTGCAGTTGAACACCGCGAAACGAGATCGGGCTGAACCAGCCGAGCGACGCGCTGTCACACGTCAGCGTGCCGCGCGCGTCGCGTAGCGCGACCCCCAGCAAGAAATTGCGCAGCGGAGTGTCGCCAATCAATCGCGGCGCGATCAGCGCCAGCGCTACGATTGCCAATAAAGCGCGGAACCCCCAGCGCCGCCAACGCTTGTTTGGTGGTGGACCCAACGGGTTGGATGGGGCGCTGCTCACGCAAGCTCCGAGTCGGGCGCACTTGGGTTCTGAAAGCGTGCAATTGCCAGCCGGTCAAATTGTACACACGGGCGCGCGAGGCCACTAACTGGTGGCCTGCGGCAAGCGCAGCGGCGCGGCCGGCAACGACGCGGCATCCTCGGCGGCGATTCCCGGCGCCAGGTTGGGCGCCGTAGTTCCCCAAAGCGTGGTCCATTGTGGAAAATCGCGTCCTAGCTGCCGAGCCAATTCGTTCGCTTGCAGTTGCGCGTTGGGTCGTAGCATCTCAATGACCGACTGCGTCTGCTCGCGCCAATGATCGACAGGCTTTGATAGCCACCGCCAGGCATAGTTGCGCAGGCGATAGGGCGCCCACTGGATCGATTGCCTTACAATTGGCGCGTGCGCCAGTCGAGCCAACGGCGCTCGCGCGACGCGTACCTCGGCCGGTGTCTCGTTTTCGCGCAGCGACGCGGACTGGGCCGCCGGCGCAACATCGACGCCGAGCCAACGCAATAATCGCGCCATTTCTTCAATCGGCCGAATCGAAAACTCTTCGAGCGTGAGGACGTACACTCGGTCGCGCCCAAACAATCGCCAGTACGGCGTTAGTTGTCGCGCGTAATCGCTGTAGTCCAGCCAATGTGGATTGGCTCGGATTCCGTCGGCCATCGCGCGCGACTCGCCATGCCAACGCACCATATGCCAATAGTGGCTAATGGCCCTCACGACGGGGTCGCGCACAATGTAAATGATGCGCGCCTGCGGACAATGTCGCGCGATGCGCTCGGGCACTCCGGCGAAGCGGGGCAGCATGGAGTAAGTGGTGCTCGCCTCCGCGACAAACGGCACGTCGCCGGCGTTCGCGAACAAATCCCGGTACCACTGCCAACCCCGCTTGGCGCCTAGTTCGTCGACGAAGAAATGGGTTTCCTTCGGCTCCGACATGAAAATCTCGGGATGGACCGAAAGGCACTTCGCAAGGGTGCTCGTGCCGCTCTTCATCGCGCCGATGAGAAACAGGTTGGGTAGCTTGTTTGGCACGCGGCGACTTTACTTTCAGGACTTGGCGGTGGCGAACTGGCGAATCCGCGAAGCGACACGGTCCCAGTAAGTTGCTGGCGCCCGGTGATGATGCTCGTAGGCGTACTTGCCTCCCGACGCATGCGCCAGCGGCCCCGTAAAACCGGTTGTCGTAAAGTACTCGGGCGCGGCGTCGTGCGGGCAAATGTGGACGGCAAAGCTCTTGCGAGTCAGGTCGGTGTTGGTGTGCGGACTGCCGCCATGCGCCAGATCGGCGTGCCAAACCAATATGTCACCCTTGCGCGGGCGGTGTTGCACGCGGCGCAATCCGGCCTCCTGCGAATTCGCGTGCAGCGAATCAAGATACTGATGATGGGCGGGAGTTTGCCAATAACTCATTGGCATGTTCTTGCTGTGATTGTCCCAAATAAATTCCGGCAGCTTATGGCTGCCTGAGTAATACTCCAATTCGCCCGAACCGGGTTGGATGTCTTCAAGAGCGACCCACACGCCGACAAAATCCATTGGCGAGCCGACTCTGACAAACGCGGAATCCTGGTGCATGCGCTGTTCCGATCCGCGCTCGAAGTACAGGCTTTGGAACACCATCGGCGGACGCTCGAACAGCGCCGACAAGAAATCGAACAAGGGCTTGACGAAGAAAGCGTCGCGCGTCGGCGCCGACTGAGAGTACAAATCGAGCAGCTTGGTGCGCATCCCGCGCATGGTCGATCGAATGGGCTGGCGATAGAAGGTATTGTCCTGACGGTACTCGCAATAGAGCTTCGAGAACTCGCCTCGCCAGGCCTTGTCGACCTCACGGTTAACCTCGTCAACCGTTTCGGGAGATAATGCGGCCGGCAGCAGCACAAAACCTTCGTCGATCCATTGCTGAAAAAGTTCAGCTTGATCTAAAGCGATAACGCCCGACTCCAGCTTTTGATTGAGCACACTCGGAGCATCTAGCCGGTCCGCCCAAAATCCGCCAAACCGGCTGCGATAGCCCGGCACTTCAGTCGAAAGTGGTGGCGTTGACATCTATGCAATTGAAGCGAGGGCCTGGCGCAATAGAAATTTGGAAGGCCCATTATACAGCGCGCCGCGCGGGAATCGAAATGCTGCAATTGCCATCGACCAATCACCAACCGTCCTCACCGCCTCCTCGCGGTGTCGCCCGTATTGGGCAGCGGAGGCGGCGGCTCGGCCAGCGTCGATCGCTCGAGCGCCAGCAGTTCGTGGTAGCGAGAGATCTCTTCGGGCTTGGCGACTTTCGGCAAATTGGCGGCTAGCGCCACGCGCTCCGCCGTGGCCAAGAAGCGTTGGCACTTGGCGGCGCGCCGCTGCAAATCGAGACTATCTTGTTTCCTTTCCGCGATACGCTCGTGCAACTGGTTTAGCTCGCTAAAGCGCGGGTGCGCCTCCGCGGCGGCCAACAGCGCGGGCGAATCGGCCGTCAATATTTCTGTGACGCGGGCGTTCCACGGATTGCCAATCTCGGGCCACTTCAGCTTGAGCGCCTTGAGGACTTCGCCGGCGATCTTGCGATGGGCGCTCTGCAGCTTCCCTTTTTCTTCGTCGTTGGTCTCTTTCTTTTCCTTGAGCTCATCAGCGAGCTTGCGAACCTCCGCCGTCCAGCCGTCTTCTAGCTCGAGCGCCGCCAGCAGGCCGTGGAGCGCGGCGCGATCGGCCGGCGTCGCCGCCGAAAGCAACTTTTCCTTGGGAGCGTCGGCAGAGAGCAAGTCGTCGTGCCCCTCGGCCTTGGTCTTTGAAATCGCCTTGAGCAGCGCGTCAGAGGTGCGAATCGAAACGTCGATTGTGTCGCTATGAATCAAGGCGTACGCGTGCGCCTCCTCGAACGAGGTGCGGCGGTCGCCATCGTAGTCAGGGCGCGGCGTTGCCTCGCCCAATCGCTTTTGGCCCGCTAGCGCCGCCCAAAAAAAGCTGCTGTACTCTTGATAGTTCTCTTCGTCGATGTCGGCGGTGCAGCCGGCGGCCACGCGGTCGTGTGTGGTGGCGAAGAAGCCACAGCGCCGCGCGGCCGTGGCGCCTTTCTCAGGATTGGCCTCGCCAAAGATGAGATTCGCGAACCCGCCCGAGTAGCATTGCACCATCACCAGCGTCACCTCCACTTCCGGCGCCAGCTTGTCGAGCAACGCCGCCATCTCCTTGGCGGTCAGCTTTTCGCCGTTCCACAGATGCATGTGGTTTTCAGACTGGTTCTTGGCCTTGCCGCCATGCCCGGTGAAGTAAATCAACAGCCGGTCGCCAGCGCCGAGGTCGCCCTTCGTCTCGTCGAACCAGCGCTCTATTTCCGCGCGGGTCGACGGCCCGCGCAAACCGGGAATCTCGTGCGTGCGGTATTGATCGTCGACGCCATCTTCCTGTCCGCACAGTTGCGCCAGCAGCCGGTTAGCGGGCGGAATCTGCGCGTCGGGGTCGATCAATTGCAGGTCGCGTCCCGGATCGGCGCCATCGGCAAAGAGAATGTCGTGCCGCAGATCGGCCAGATCGAGCGCCCGCAGCACGCGCTGAAAATAGAGCACGTTCTTCTCCAGCGACACCTGATTGCCGCTGGGTGTGCCGCCGCCGCCAATGGTCAAAAAGACATCACGCCCGCGCGCCGGCGCGGACGAGCAGGCCAGCGAGATCAAGAGCGTCGAGACGGGCAATGCCGTCGAAGCAGGCAGACGCCAGAAAGACATGAACGCCTCCATGTCGGGTGGGAGAGGGGGGATGGGCGAACCGAGGGGCGAGCTGCTAGTTGAAAACTACCTGCCTGAAGGTGGGCGGTCAAACTTTTACCCCAGCGGCGAAGGCAAAATGTGGCGGCCGCAAGCGGTAGAATGGCAAGGCATGACGCGCGGTCCCCTTTAATGACAGCAACGCTTCGGGTGACGCCGTGGCTGACGGCGCCAAAAAAAATATCAAAGGTCGCGGCGCCCAAAGCCGACCGCCCAATCGATACGAACGGGTGCGGCTCGAACAGGCGCCCGCTGCCGACGCGGATTATCGACCGGACGAACCGCCTGCAATCGACCGCCAAACCCGGCGCCCGCTCGCCGACGCCCAGCCGCGGTTAGCCACTCAGTTCTTGCCCGATCAAACCCGGTCGATCATCAGCGAGAACAACAGCCCGGACGTCGGCTTTCGGTTCAGCGTCAATCCGTACCGCGGTTGCGAACATGGCTGCGCCTATTGTTACGCCCGGCCCACGCACGAGTATCTGGGCTTCGACGCGGGGCTCGACTTCGAATCGAAGATCATGGTCAAACATCGCGCGCCGGATTTGTTGCGCGAGGCGCTGGCCAAAAAATCTTGGCAGGGGGAATTGATCGCCTTCTCCGGCAACACCGATTGTTATCAGCCGGCCGAGCGGCAGTATGAGCTGACGCGCGGCTGCCTGGCCGTTTGCGCTCAAGCGCGTCAGGCCGTGGGCATCATCACCAAAAATGCCCTGCTGCTGCGCGATCTCGACCTGCTGACCGAGTTGGCCCGCGAGCGCCTGGTGCATGTCAACATGAGCGTCACCACGCTCGACGCAAATTTGGCGCGCGCCATGGAACCGCGAACCAGTTCGCCCGCGGCGCGGCTCGACGCCATTGCTCAGCTTGCCGCGGCGGGCGTGCCGGTGCGCGTGATGGTCGCGCCGATCATCCCCGGCCTCACCGATCTGGAAACCCCTGCGATCTTGGCGGCGGCGAGCCAGGCCGGTGCGCGCTCGGCGGGCTATGTGCTGCTGCGATTGCCACTGGCGGTCGAGCCGGTGTTTCGCGATTGGCTCGTTCGCAACTATCCGGAAAAGCAGGAGCGGATCGAATCGCTGGTGCAGGCCACGCGCGGCGGCGAGTATTACCGTTCTGAATGGGGGCAGCGCATGAAAGGGGGCGGCGCCTATGCCGAAGGGATTGGCCGACAATTCGCCGTGTTCGCCAAGAAGCATGGTCTCGACGGTAAGCTGACGCCGGCGATTGACACAACAAAGTTTCGACGCGCCCGACTTACTGGCGATCAACTGCCGCTGTTTGATTGAATGAGATGAACAGAAAGTGAGACTCGAGGGCAGACGCTAGGGACCTTAGGCGCGGCTGTGGCCGCCGAAGAAAGTTCGTCTACCGCAGAGACGTGGAGACGCAGAGCAGAGAGAGGGAGCAAAGAACTATAATTGAAGATTTGTTTCTTCTCACCCACCTCGCCCCCGCGCAGCGAAGCGAAGTAGGGGGAGAGGTAGCGGCCGCAGGTCGCTGGTGAGGGGGGCTTCTAACCTGCTCCACTGCTCACCTGATCCGATCGGCGTGTCACCAATCAATCCCGTCTCCTCCCCTATCCACTCGCCACTAACCACTCCTCCCCCTCCGCGTCTCGGCGTCTCTGCGGTTTTCTTCTCTTCACCTCGCCCCCACGGAGCGAAGCGAAGTAGGGGGAGAGGTAGCGGCCGCAGGTCGCTGGTGAGGGGGGCTTCTAACCTGCTCTACTGCTCGCCTGATCCGACCGGCGTGTCACCAATCAATCCCGTCTCCTCCCCTATCCACTCGCCACTAACCACTCCTCCCCCTCCGCGTCTCGGCGTCTCGGCGTCTCTGCGGTTTTCTTCTCACCCACCTCGCCCCCACGGAGCGAAGCGAAGTAGGGGGAGAGGTAGCGGCCGCAGGTCGCTGGTGAGGGGGGCTTCTAACCTGCTCTACTGCTCGCCTGATCCGACCGGCGTGCCCCAATCAAGCCCGCCTCCTCCCCTATCCACTCGACACTAACCACTACCGCCCCTCCGCGTCTCGGCGTCTCTGCGGTTTTCTTCTCTTCACCTCGCCCCCACGGAGCGAAGCGAAGTAGGGGGAGAGGTAGCGGCCGCAGGTCGCTGGTGAGGGGGGGCCTCTCACCTGTTCCACTGCTCACCTGATCCGATCGGCGTGCCCCAATCAAGCCCGCCTCCTCCCCTATCCACTCGACACTAACCACTACCGCCCCTCCGCGTCTCGGCGTCTCTGCGGTTTTCTTCTCTTCACCTCGCCCCCACGAAGCGAAGCGCAGTCGGGGGAGAGGTAGCGGCCGCAGGTCGCTGGTGAGGGGGCTTTCTTCTTACTCTCCTCTTTCCCTTGCGCCTTGGCGTTTTTTCCTTCTACCCTCACCCCTCTGCGTCTCCGTGCCTCGGCGGTTGTCTTCTTCCCGATCCACTCGCCTTCACTCCGCCGAAGGCGGCGAAGGGGCCGTTTTGATGCAGCACCTCAATCTGCGAAAAGCCCACCCCGCGCAGCAAATCAAGCTGAAACGGCAGGCTGCGCGGCGTGTCCTCCGCCTCGACATACTGAAACACCGTGTCGCGATAGGCCGCGTCCTTAAGCCGCGCGAGATATTCTCCATAGCGCCGCCACTGCATGGCCTGCACGGCGGGGAGTTGGCTCTCGATGAGATCAAAGACCCAGAACGATCCGCCCGGGGCGAGCGCGGCGAAGATCTTGCCGAACACGGCCCGCCACTCGTCATCCGAACGCAAGTGATGCAACACCGAAGCGGCCAGCACGATATCGAGCGACTCGCGCGCCAGTTCGACTTGGCGAATATCGCCTTGCGTCGCCCGCACGCGACCGCTGGTGGTGGGCGTGATTCGCTCGACCGCGCGATCGAGCATCGGCTGGCTCAGATCGACCAAAGTCACATCGAGCGCCGGCAGTCGTTGCAGCAGCTTGAGCGTGTAGTTGCCGGCGCCGCAGCCAATGTCGAGCACCGCCTTGGCGTTGGGGGTGACGGCTGCGGCCGCCTCGGTCACCAGGTCCATCGCCAAGGGAGAATCGATCGTCGCCGACTGGCCAATGTCGAGATTCGAAAAGCGATCGACATCGGCGTCGAAGCGGCGGCGAATCTCGTCGACGGAGGATTTTGAATTCATGGGTTCACAATGTATGTGTCGTGAATGAAAATTGTCTCGTTCGTCAGATAACCAGCAGCCAATGTCACCACCACCGAAAACGCGGCGCCGAGCGAAAACAGCAAGAACGTGAGCGATGGCGAGCGCAGCGACATGGTCAGCCAGGCGGGCAGCCGCCGATCGAACGTGTCGCAAAACCAATGGACATACATCTCGCCTAGAGGGCCGATGCAGTAGGCAAGGTTCGCGGCAATTCCGAAAATCACGATCTCCGGCCAATAGCGGAGCTGATCGGGGTTGAGCGCGATCCAAAACATGCCCGCCAAAAAGACCAAGACGTTGTAGGGAATTCGCAACAACTCCCAGCGGCGAGCGATCTTCTTCCAATCGGCTGGTTCGCTGGCCGCATGCTGTCCGCGCGGCGACGCCAACGGGGCCGGACTGGCGAAGGGGTTTTCTTGGAGGTTGGTCATGAATGCCGCTCCAATGCGGGCGCCGCTCAACTGCTGGCGCTGCGTCTAACTGCTGGCGCTGCGATAGCTGACCAGCGCGCGGTTGAAGATCCAGCGGCAGACCAGAAAACTCGCCGCGGTGACGACCAGCGTCAGCGCGGCCAGACGCCATTCGTCGGCGTGGAGCGGACGGGCCAGCATCCGCGCCGGCACGTTGACCACCAAGAGAATCGGGATCACAAAGGTGAAGATCAGGCGGATCGGCGTCCCCAGCGGCCCGCGATAGATTTCCATCGGGTAGCGGGAAAAATTGGTGACGTAAAACCAATAGTCGTACAGGCTCTCGTTGCGCCCCAGCCACACGGCGCAAGCCGCCAGCGGCATCATCAGCGAGTACATCACCACCACGCCGCAGAGCAAATAGAACGGATACAACAGGCACTCGACCAGGCCGGGGCGATACTCGATCCGCCACAGCGAATAGAACAACAGCACCAGCGCGAACACAAAGTTCGACAGGCTCGACCATTCGATGCGGCGCAGCGACACCAAAAACTGCGTGTCGATCGGCTTGAGCAACGCGAAATCGAGATTGCCGGTGCGGATCAACTCGCCAAACTCGTTGGCGTTGGGCATGAAGAAGGCTTGCACCAGGCTGAAGATGAACAGCGTGGTGGAGAGAAAAATGAAGAACTGAAACTTGCTCCAGCCGGTCCCGGCGCCGATGGAATCGGTGTACTCAAAGATGAGCAGGTAAAAGCCCAGGTTCATGAACATCCAGGTCAGCGACGAGACGCAGTCGATCACAAAGTTGGCGCGAAACGTCATGTCGCGAACCAAACTATTGCGCGCGAAGGTGAGAAAGACCCGCAGGTAGCGCTCGAACTGCCGCACCGCTCAACCTCCGTAGGCGCTGTAGCGCTTCAGTCCCAGCGCAAACGAAACGCGGCAAGCGACAATGAAGGTGAAGACCCAGGCCGCCTGCGTCCACAGACCAAGCATCAGGTCACGACCCTCGATCTTGCCGAGAAAGACCGCCGCCGGGAAATAGGCCAGGTATTGAAACGGCATCAACTGCACCACGTCGCCAAAGCGGCCGGGGAGCATGTCGATGGGAAACATGTGCCCGGAGAAGAAGAAGTTGAACAGCATGTAGACGAAGAGCAGCGAGCTGATTTCCAGAATCCAGAAACCGATCATGCCGATGGTCGCTTCGAGAAAGAAGCCCAATAGGAACGACATGGCCAGCGAGGCGAAGTAGGCCGCCAGAATGTGCGGCGGTGGCCAGCCATTGAAGTAGCCTCGGCATAGATAGAAGACCAAGGCGAACGGCCCGGCCGCCACCAGATAATAGACCAGCTTGTGGGCGATCCGTTTGACCAGCAAAAAGCCGATCATGTCGATCGGCTGAATCAAAAATTTCTTGATGCTGCCGTCGCGAATCTCCAGCGCGATGCCCGCCGACAGCCCGGGCATGCTGGAAAAAGCGCGCGAAACGATGGTCAGCAAGTAGTAGGCGACAAACTCGCGGTAGCTGTAGCCGGCGATGTTCTGATCGCCATTGGCGGCGAAGATGGCCGCCCAGAGAAAGATTTGCGTGACAAAGGGGAGAAAGCGAACGAGCGTGCCGAGGGCGAAATCGCCTCGGTAGACTAGCCGCTCTTCGAGGCAAATGCGCAGTATGGTCCACCAGGTTTGGGCTTTGGCCGGCAATTCAGAGCTCCCAGTCGAATCGGCGCCGCGAACCGCCCTGTTATGGTCGCCGACCGGTTGGCTCGCAAGGGGGAACCCTGGCGGCAAAGGCTTTGCGGGCAAGGCTTAGCGACAGTCATCGCCATTTTTTTTCTCCACGATGCACGAAGTCGGGTCCGCCTCGGCACTATTCATGGTGGCGGCAATGGTTCTCGATTCTCTGCCTGAAGGTTCCGGCGAATGCGACTTACACTACGCACGCTCTTGGCTTATCTAGACGACCTGCTGGAGCCGACCGACTCGCAACAGTTGGAGCACAAGATCGAAGAGAGCGATCTGGCCTCCGGCATCGTCGATCGCATTCGCGATGTGATGCGCCGGTTGCGGCTGGGCGTGCCGGGCATCACCGCCAAGGGAATGGGGGGCGACGCGAACACGGTGGCGGAGTATCTGGACAATACGATGCCCGCCGAAATGGTGCCGGAGTTTGAGCGCGTGTGTCTGGAATCCGACATGCACCTGGCCGAGGTGGCGGCTTGCCACCAAATCTTGGCGCTGGTGCTGAGCGGTCCGGCTGAGGTGGACCCCGCCAGCCGCCAACGGATGTACGCCGTGGCTCGCGAGGAAGGGGCGGCCACGCCGGCTGCGCTATTGTCGCCGCCGACAGCGCCTCCCAAGCGGCGCGAACGACGTCGACCGACTGTGCCCGACTACTTGCGCGAACCTGATCGGCGCGGCGGTTGGCAGCGCTGGGCGGCGGCGATTGCGGCGCTGTTGCTGCTGGCAATAGGCATGTTCGTGTTCTTACGCCCCCAAGAGCAGATCGCTCAGGCGCCGGCCGACGCGCCTGCGGCAAAGGCGCCGGCAGCGGAGCAAGCCGCGCCAGTGGCCCCGGGTGAGCAGGCCGATGCGGCGCCGCATGCGGAAGAAGCTGCGGCGCCGGACAATACCCCAAGCGAAACGGCGCCGAGCAAAACGTCGCCCAGTGAAATAGCGTCCAATGAAACCAAGGCGGCCGACATGCCCGCCAAAACCGATACCGCCAAAGTGCCGGCCAAGGCCGAGCCCATGCCGGATGCAGTTGCGCCGACTCCGGCGGATGGTGCGGCGCCCGCGACCGAGCCCGGCATGGACAAGGTGGCCGGCGCGCCAGTTGCGGCGGATACCGCGACCAAGGCCGCTACGAATGCAGATGCGCCAGCCGCCGAGCCGGCGGCGCCAGCCGATCAATCGTCGCAGGTGGGGCGCTTCGTATCCGAAGGGCAGCAGGTGCTGTTGCGATTCGAAGCGCCCGACGAATGGCTGCGGCTGCCGCAGCACGAGCCGCTGACCGCCGGGGAACGGATCGTTTGCTTGCCGGGTTTTCGCGGCACCATCTCGCTGAACTCAAGCATCACCGCGCAGGTGTTGGGCGGAACAGCGATCACGTTTGAGCCAATCGACGCCGACAGCGGCCCGGTGTTGCAGATCGAGTATGGTCGGCTGGTCCTGATGAACTCGGGCACGCCCGACGCCAAGATCAAGCTGCACATGGGAGATATTTCTGGGGTGCTGACGCTCAACGACGCGTCGTCGGTCGCCGGCATCGAGACGCGTCCAGAACTGTTGGACGGCACTGATCCGATGCAAGAAACCCCAACGCGGTTTGCCATACTGTATGTGGGCAAAGGGACGGTGAATTGGCAAACCGACGGCGCCGCCGCTGCCGAAACGATGGCGGCGCCGGCGCGGCGCTCGCTCGCAAGCGAGGAGCCGGCCCAAAGCATCGCCGACGCCGATCTGCCGACCTGGTTATTGACCGACGACACGAGCGAGGTCGATCGCCGTGGCGCCGACGTGCTGGCGGCGACAATCACGCCCGATCGCTCGGCGCGGCTGACGCTGTTGGAACTGGCGCAAAATCGGCGCAACGAGGTAAAGGCGCTGGCCGTTCAGGGGCTAGCGTACCTGGGCAATTTCGAGCCAATGATCGATGCGCTTGGCGAGGCGCTGCAGCGCAGTTCGTGGGACGAGCATGTCGACCAGTTGCACCAGGCGCTGGCGCGCGGACCAGAGACGGCGGCCAAGTTGCGCGCGGCGCTGGTCAAGCGGCGGCCAAATCAGGCGGCGGAAATATTCAGAATGCTGTCGGGCTACACCGAAGCTCAATTGCGCGGCGGCGAAGCGGCCACACTCGTGGCCGACCTCGACAGCACCGATCTGGACTTGCGGGTGCTGGCGATCTGGAACTTGGAGCGGATCACGGGCAAGGACTTTAGTTATCGTCCGCAAGACTCGCCGAATTTGCGGCAAGGAGCGGTGCGGCGCTGGCGGCTGTGGCTGCGCGACTATGAGCCGGCGCTCGCTCCGGCGGGTGGTCGCTAACGCGGCGCCAGCGGCGCTCGCTGGGCTTGCCTGCGGGATAAAAGCAAACCAGTAGCGCCGGCAACAGCACCAGATCGCCGATGATCGCGGTGGCATACGCCACGCACGACAGCCAGGCAAACAGAAAGCTGGGGGGCATCTGGCTGGTGAGCACGCTGCCGAACCCGACCAGCAGCACCACCGTCGTCGTAATCACTGCCGAACCGACCGCGCGAAAGGCGCGCTTCATCGCGGCGCGCACGTCGCCGTCGATCTCCATCTCACGCTGAAAGCGATTGAGGAAGTGGATGGTGTCGTCGACCGCGATGCCCAGACAGATGCTGAACACCATGACGCTGGTCATTTGCAGCGGCCGACCGCTGAGCACCAAGAGTGTGGCGGTGGCCACCATCGGAAAGATGTTCGGCAGCACGCTGATCGCCGCCAGCCGAGCAGAACGAAAGCCCACGCCAATCGCCGCGAAGATCGCCACCGCGGCGCCAAGCAGGCTTTGATTGAGCGATTCGATCATCTTATGCACGCTGCGCGCGCCAATGACCGAGGTGCCGGTGAGCTTCAGTTCCATGCCCGGATGCTCTTGGGCCAGCGCGGCTAAGCGCCGGTCGATCTGATCGTACAGCGGGCGTGTCGCCGCGCTGCCGATGTCGGCCAACCGGGCGGTGACCAGCGCGCGCCGCAGTTCGGGGCGCACATAGCGGCGCGTCACGTCTTGCGGCGCTAGCGGCAACAGCGCCACGCGCAGCCGCAGGTCATCTCCTTCGCCCGGCAGCGCTCGCAACAAGTCGAGCACCGAAATGGGGTAATGCACCCCCGGCGTCTCGGCCAGCGCCTGCTGCGCGGCGGCGATCGCGTCCAGCACGCTCTGGTCCGCAAGGCCGCGATCGTCGGGCCAGGTGACCGCCACAAAGATCTGGAGACTCCCCCCCAGCGACTCGTCGATATGCCGCAGCGCCCGATACGACTCGTTGCCGCGCGGAATCATTTCGACCACGCGGTTGTCGGGGATCAGCCGCCACATCGAAGTGGCCAACAGCAGTGTCACCACCATTCCGGCGGCGGTGACGATGCGCGCGTGCGCGACGATCCAATCCAGCCCGCGCTCGAAGTAGTGAAAATGCTTGACGACAAAATCCTGATCGTGCGCGGCGCGAATGCGGTGGCCGAGTCGCGTACTGGCGAGCAGCGGCACGATGGTGACGGTCGCGATGAACGCCAACACACAACCGGCGGCGGCGTCGATGCCGAACTGGCGAATGATGTTCACCTCGGCCAGACAGAGCGCGGCAAAGCCAATCGCGGTGGTGCCCGCGGTCAACAGGCAAGCGACAAAGAGATGGCGGATGGCGTTCTTGGAGGCTTCCAAGGGAGACAGGCCATCGGCCAGCGAGTGGCGCACGTCCATCAGCAAGTGCATCGAGTCGGCAAAACCGACGACCAAAATCAAGGTCGGCAGCACGGTGTTGATGACATTGAGCCGTTCGCCGACCAGCCCCATCAGCCCCAAGGTCCAGAACGAGGCGGTGATCGGGGCGGCGGCCACGATCACCGCGGCCCAGATTTGGCGAAACAGCGCGACGCCCGTCAAAAAGGCCAGCCCGGCGCCAATCAGCACAAAGCGCGTCGTCTCGCGCTGCACCATTTCATAGATTTCGACGCGAATCGGCGGCAGGCCCGTCAACCGCGCGCTCCAGTGGGCGCTCGACGCCTCGCTGGCCAACCGCGTCAATTCGGCCGCGACTGGCTTGATCTGCGCGATCGAGGCGACGTCGTTGTTCAATCGCGCGACGACCAGCGCCGTTTGACCATCTTCTGACAGCACCTGCCCACGCACCAGCGGCAGGGCAAGCGCCTGCTGGCGCGCCAAAGCATAAGCCGCGGGCGGCGCCGCGGCGGCCGGCAGTAGCGAGCGGGGCCGCCCCTCGTCGAACACCAGCACATCCACTAGGCTGCGCACCGACTGCACGCCGGGCACGCGGCCAACCTGATCGACAAAAGCCCGCAAGCGGGCAATGGATTGGGGGGTGAACAGGTCCGGCGATTGGACGACCAGCAAACAGTCGCTGTCGTCCGACTCGAAGTCGGCGAAGAACCGTTCGAGTTGATGATATTCGTCGCCAGACGTCTTGAAGACATCGCGGGGGACGTCGTCGAACTCCAGCCGCCGCAGGCCGATGCCGGCGGCGATGCAGAGCGCAATGACGAACAGGGCCACCAGCGGTCGGAAGCGCGCAAACAGGTCGGCGGGGGCGTCAAGGCGCAAGGGGAGGGTCTCTTTCTGATTCCGCGGCACGCACGGCCGATTCTACCCAATCAGCCGCCGGCGGGTCGAGCCGGACGCTGAGGATGCGCGAAAATCGCGACAAATGCCGCAATTTGCTTGAAGCGGCAAATCGGGCATGCTATGGTGCGAGAGCGCCTGAAAAATGCGCTGCCCGCCGAAGGATCGACCCGGCAATCTTCGGTTGTCGCCGGCCGCTCTTTCATCTTCCGCCCGCCTCGCCCCGCCCTCAGGAAGTCGTTCCGTGAAGAAACCATTCTTGGTTGCGTGTTTTGTTGCGCTGGTGGCACTCTACCGCGCGCTGCCGGCGCTGGCCGAGCCTGATCCGAGCCCCTTGCGCGACTACGTCGCCAAGCCCGACGACAGTTATCAGTGGGTCAAACGGCAAGAGCGCGAACTCGGCGGCGTGAAGTTCGTCGAACTGACGCTGACCTCGCAGACCTGGAAGGGGATCACCTGGAAGCATCAGCTTTACATCGCGCGGCCGGAGGAAGTGAAGAACCCCGAGCAAGGGATGCTCATTATCTGGGGGGGCGACTGGCACGACGGGCTCGACAAGCCGATCGATCCGGCCAAGCCCGAGATACCGGGCGAGGCGGCGATCCTCGCGCAGGTGGTGCGGCAGATCAAGGCGCCGGTGGCGCTCTTGTTGCAGGTGCCGTTTCAACCGATTTTCGACGGCATGAAGGAAGACGAGATCATCTCGTACACCTTCGATCAGTATTTCAAGACCGAAGACGCCGAGTGGCCGTTGCTCTTTCCGATGGTCAAGAGCGCCGTCCGCGCGATGGACGCCACACAGGAGTTTGCCCAGAAAGAATGGCAGCTTGGCATCAAAAACTTCACCGTGACCGGCGCCAGCAAGCGCGGCTGGACCACCTGGCTGACCGGCGCCGTGGACGCGCGGGCCAACGCTATCGCCCCCATGGTGATCGACACGCTCAACATGCCCGAGCAGATGAAGCACCAGTTGGCGAGCTGGGGCGAGTATTCCGAGCAGATTCAGGATTACACGCGCCGCGGCATTCAACAAAAGATGGATACGCCAGCCGGGCGCAAGCTCGGCTCGTGGGTCGATCCGTTTCACTACCGAGACAAGCTGACGCAGCCCAAGCTGCTCATCATGGGCGCCAACGACCGCTATTGGTGCCTGGACGCCTGCAACTTGTATTGGAACGATCTGCTCGGTGAGAAACGCCTGTTGTACGTGCCGAACAAGGGGCACATGGTCGATGACATCCCACGTTTGATCGGCACGATTGGCGCCTTGCACAAGCAGGCGGCCGGGCAACTGACGCTGCCCAACCTCCAGTGGGATCTGGCCGAGGCCGATGGCAAAACGCGGCTGAGCGTCACGAGCGACGTGGCGCCGATGAAGGTGGTGGTCTGGACCGCCACGGCGCCAACCCGCGATTTCCGCGAGTCCAAGTGGGTGTCGCAGCCGACGAGCCAGGTAGACGGCAAATATGTGTATGAACTGCCGGTGCCGGCCAGCGGCTACGCCGCGCTGTTTGGCGAGGCCGTGTACAAAGATGGCGGCGCGCCCTACTTCTTGTCGACGAACGTGAAGATCGTCGGCGCGGTCGACTCGCAAACGGCGGCGACGGGCAACTAGCCGCGAGCACAATTCAGCGACGGTCTCGCCAGCGAGACTGCCACTTCCGGAAGCCTTCGAGCGAAAACGCTCGGAGGCTTTTTTTATCGCGCGCGCCGCGCGCGAGTTCGCTCGATTGAGCGTTGGAAATGCGCGCGAGCCAATCGCGCGCGGCGCGGGCCTCGCGCCATTTATCAAAATAGCTTGCACAATTGCAAGGAAATTCTTTACAGGGGGCGGGTGAATTTGTTACCGTACGCCTGTTCATTCACGTGACTTCCCATTGCGAGGGCGGTTTTCACAGTAGCCACGCCGCAAGGGAAGCGGTCCGCCAACGGAAGTAATTCTTGCGGCGGACACAGGGCAGGTTCGTGACATCAGCCCGCGAAAGTGCGGGCGATATGGTGTTCGGGCCTCTAGGACGATTGTTCGCGCCACTGGGCCGGCGCGATCCCGACGCACATTCTTCACTGGGGAGGCATGACATGCCGTCACGCTTGTTTGCTTTGGTTTTTGCTGTTTCGTTCTCCGCGCTGGTGGCCACCGCGAGCGCCGCGCCGATCTTGAACGCCACTTACACCGATGTCGGCGGCGGCTACTACGCCATCGATGTCACGCTCGACGCCGACGATGCGAATCTCGCTTCGTTTTTTCTCGACCAACTCACGTTCACCGGCGGCATCAAGCAGACCAAGGCCTACAGCAAGATCAAGGTCGACACCGAGACCAACGCCGCCGCCTTCACGGCCGACCCGTTGTCTGGCTACGACATGGACCAGGACAGTTGGTTCAGTTCTCCCTGGACAGAAAACCTGGTGAGCCCCAGCATTGTCGAAGCGGCCAACAGCTACGCGATCACCGCCGGAACAGGGGGCGGATCGCAACTCAACACGGTGCCGGTCGGGCGCATCGTGGCCAACACCAATGTCGACTTTGCCGGGATCGTCGCCCGCTTAGCGGTCGAGTATCCGCTGGCCGGCACGTTCAACATCCCCACGCCTCTGCGCTATTGGGTGAACGCCGCGGGCGGCACGTTCAGCGGAGCCAGCAACTGGTCGCCGCTGGGGGCGCCCGGCCTGTCGAACACGGCGGTGTTCGACCTGCCAAACACCTACACGGTGAACTTTGACGGCAATGTGACCAACGACGTGCTGAGCGTGCGCAACGGCGCCGTCACCTTCAACCTGGCGGGCAACACGTATACCTTGGCCTCCCCCTCGGTGCTGTCGACCATTGGCGAGGGGGCCGGGCTCACCGCCTCGCTCACCATCAACAACGGCACGCTGGTCACCAATGCCGCCAGGATAGCAACCGCCAACGGCGGCAGCGGCACGGTGACCGTCGGCGCCGGCGGAACCTGGAACCTCAGTGGTCAATCTGCGAATATCGGCGCTCACGGTAACGGCACGCTTAACATTCAAGGCGGCGGCGATGTCGTCAGCGGCCAAGGAGAGATTGGCACGTCAGACGACGCCACCGGCAGCGCGACCGTCAGTGGTGCCGGTTCCACCTGGAGCAACAGCGGCGAGATCTTTGTTGGCAAGGCGGGCGTCGGCTCGCTTGGCGTTTCGAGCGGCGGCGTGGTGAACAGCAACGTGGTTTCGCTTGGTAGCGCGGCTACCGGTAACGGCACGGCCACCGTGTCGGGGACCGGCTCGCAGCTAAACGCCACCGGCGCGCTCGATGTGGGGCGCGACGGCGATGGCCAATTGACCGTTGGCGGCGCCGGGCAGGTGAGCGCCGCGGTGGTCTCGATCGGCGAGAACAGCGGCGCCACCGGCGCGGTGACCTTGAACGACGCCGGCTCCAAAGTGCAATCGGCCGGCGCGGTGTATGTCGGCGGCGGCGCGGGGGGCGTCGGCGGTACCGGCAGCGTGACCGTGAACAACGGTACGCTACAAGCCGGCGGCGCGCTACAGATCTACGACAACGGCAGCGTGCAACTCAACGGCGGAACCATCAACGCGCAAAGCATTGATGTCGACGGCGGCCTGTTGGCGCGGACCGGCGGAACCTTGCCGCTCGCCGGGCGCACGCTCGTGGTCCATAACGCGGGCACGCTGCAAGGAAGCTACACCGTCGATAGCGGCGCCGCGGTGACCATCGACGGCGTCGGCTCGTCGTGGACCAACCCCGGCACGCTGCGGCTGGCCGAAACCGGCGCGGCCTCGCTCACGGTCTCCGGCGGCGCGACCGTCACGCAGCGCGACCTGTTGATCGGCTTCAACAATGGATCAAACGGCACGGTGCTCATCACCGGCGCCGGCTCAAAGATCAACGTCAACGCCGGCGGCCCGGATCTCGGCATCGTCGAAGTCGGTTCGCAGGTGGGGCAAGGCAACCTCACCATCGCCAATGGCGGACAGTTGAACGTTGCCTTCGCCACATCGATCGGCGAATTCAATGGCGCCACGGGCGTGGCCACCGTGACCGGCGCTGGTTCGAGTTGGACCCACGGCGATTTCATCGAGGTCGGCACGCTCGGCAACGGCACACTCAACGTCACCGCCGGCGGCGCCGTCTCCAACACCGACGGCACGATCGGGCGAGGAACGGGCGCCATCGGCGCGGTCACCGTTAGCGGCCTCAACTCCACCTGGACCAACAGCGGCGCGCTCGATGTCGGGCGTGATGGCAGCGGTCAATTGACAATTGGCGACAGTGGGCAGGTCAGCGCCGCGCAAGTCGCCCTTGGCGAGAACAGCGGCGCCACCGGGACCGTCGTCCTGAACGACGCTGGCTCCAAGCTGCAATCCTCCGGCGCCATCTACGTCGGCGGTGGCTCGGCTGGCGTCGGCGGAACCGGCAGCGCGACCGTGAACAACGGCACGTTGCAAGCCGGCGGCGCGCTGCAAGTCTATGACAACGGCAACGTGCTGCTCAATGGCGGAACGATCGACGCGGCCAGCTACGATGTCGATGGCGGTTCGCTGGCTCGTACTGGCGGCAGCCTGCTGCTCAACGGCCGCACGCTCGTGGTGCATAACGCCGGCACGCTGCAAGGCAACTACACCGTCAACAGCGGCGCCGCGGTGACCATCGATGGCGCTGGCTCGTCGTGGACCAACCCCGGCAATCTGGCGTTGGCCGCAATTGGCTCCGCTTCGCTAACGGTTAGTGGCGGCGCCACCGTCACGCAACACGACCTGAATCTTGGCTCGGCGGCCGGTTCCAACGGCACGGCGCTCATCACCGGCGCCGGCTCGGTGGTCAACGTCAACGCGGGGGGGCCTGACCTTGGCGCGGCGACGATCGGTTCGCAACTAGGGCAGGGCAATCTCACCGTGAGCGCCGGCGGCAAACTGAATGTCGCCGCGACCACGGCCATTGGCGAATTGGCCGGCGCCACCGGCAGCGCCAACGTCAGCGGCGCCGGTTCGCAAATCAACAGCGCCGGCGCGCTCGATGTGGGACGCGGCGGCAATGGCCAATTGACCGTCGGCGGCGGCGGGCAGGTCAGCGCTGCCGCGGTTGCGATTGGCAAGAACAGCGGCGCCACGGGCACGGTGACCTTGAACGATGCCGGCTCCAAGGTGCAATCAACCGGCGCGGTGTATGTCGGCGGCGGCGCGGGCGGCGTCGGCGGTACCGGCAGCCTGACCGTGAACAACGGCACGCTGCAAGCTGGCGGTGCGCTTCAAATCTACGACAACGGCAGCGTGCAGTTGGCCGGCGGAACCATCAACGCGCAAAACATCGACGTCGATGGTGGCCTCTTGGCGCGGACCGGCGGAACCTTGCCGCTGGCCGGGCGCACGCTGACAGTTCACAACGCCGGCACGCTGCAAGGCGGCTACACCGTCGATAGCGGCGCCGCGGTGACCATCGACGGCGTCGGTTCGTCGTGGACCAACCCCGGAACTCTGCGGCTGGCCGAAACCGGCGCGGCCTCGCTGACAGTCTCGGGGGGCGCCACCGTCACGCAGCGCGATCTGCAAGTCGGCTTCAACAATGGATCGAGCGGCACGGTGCTCATCACTGGCGCCGGCTCAAAGATCAACGTCAACGCCGGCGGCCCGGATCTCGGCATCGTCGAGGTTGGCTCGCAGCACGGCAATGGCAATCTCACGGTCAGCGCCGGCGGTCAGTTGAACGTCGCCTTCGCGTCGGCCATTGGCGAATATGGCGACGCCACCGGCGTGGCCACCGTCACCGGCGCCGGTTCCAACTGGACCAACGGCGGCTTCATCGAGGTGGGCTCGCTCGGTAGTGGCACGCTCAACGTCACCGCTGGCGGCGCGGTGTCGAACACCTATGGCGCCATTGGTCGCGTCCCCGGCGCCAACGGCGTGGTGAATGTCGACGGCGCGGGTTCGACCTGGACCAACAACGGCGCGCTCTTTGTCGGTGGCGACTCGCCCGGCGTCTCGGGCGGCACAGGCGCGCTGAACATCACAGGTGGCGCGCAGGTCAACGTGGCCGGCATCGCCAACGTGTATGGCGGCGGCTCGGTCGCGCTCGCCGGCGGCACGCTCAACGCCCCGTTTGTCAACGTGGCCAACGGCGCCCTCACCGGCAGCGGCCAGATCACCGGCAGCGTGCTCAACTCGGGCACGGTTGCGCCGGGCAGTTCTTCCGCCGGACAGCTTTCGATCGCCGGCAGCTATGTGCAAGACGCCAGCGCCGTCTTGAATAGCCAGATCGGCGGCCTTACGCCGGGCAGCGGCTACGATCAGGTGGCGGCCGCCGGCATCGCCGCGTTGGATGGCGTGTTGAACATCTCCACCATTGGCGGCTTCACGCCCGTGTATGGCAACACCTTCGCCGTGGTCGAAGCCGGTTTGCGCAGCGGCTACTTCTCGCAGATCAACGGCATCGCGGCGCCCGGCGGATTGGCCTACGCGCCGGTGTACGGTGTCGGCGATCTGACGTTGTTCGTCACCCGACCCGGCGACGCCAATCTCGATGGCAAGGTCAACGGCGCCGACTACACGGTGTGGGCAGACAACTTCAAGAGCGCCGGCGCCACCACCTGGCAAACCGGCGACTTCAACGGCGATGGCCACACCGAGGGCGCCGACTACACGATTTGGGCCGACAACTTCGGCGCCACGCCGCTGGCGGCGGCGCTGCCGTCGATGGCGGTGGCCGTGCCCGAGCCTTCTTCTCTGCTGCTGTGCGGACTGGGCGCGGCGCTCGTTGCAGTCGCCGCGGCGCGCCGCAAAAAGGTGTAGACTACGCCTTGCGGCCAGCGCGGCTGGTTGATCGGGCTGCCACTGGGGTCATCGGCACATGGAGGAGGAGATGAGGCGAAGTTACCCAACCTGTTGGGTGCGATGGTCGATTGCGCTGGCCGCGCTGGCAATGACGTTCATTTCGTGCGCCGGGGCGGCCCGCGCGCAGCCTTTGATGTTCGGCGACTCGCCATTCATCGATCCGCTCGATTTTCGGGTGACCACCTACCGCAGCGGTTTGAACTTTCCGACCAGCATGCAAACGCTCGGCGATGGCTCGCTGTTGGTCGCCACCAGCAACCCCAACGGCAGCCTGTTCAACTCCACCGGAGCGCTGGTGCGACTGGTCGACGCCAACAGCGACGGCGTGGCCGACGCGGCGCCGCAAACGCTGTACAACGGACTGCCCGGCGTGGTGACTTCGGTCCGGCGCGAAGGGAGCCTGGTCTTCGCGACCAGTTCACAATCGGGTTCGCAGCGAATTAGCTTGCTGCGCACAGGGGCCACCGCCGCCGATCCCTACTCGCTGCTCGGCTCGCTCAACTTTTCGTTTCCCGCCGGCTGGGAGCACAGCACCTACACCATGACCACGCGCCCGGTCGCGGGCTCCCCCGGCGATTACGAGCTGTATTTCAACATTGGCTCGCAGTTCAACAATCTGGCGACCACCGGCACGGTTGGCCTGAGCGGACTGGCCAGCGGCACGCTCGCCGGCGACTCCATCTATCGCGTCCGCGTCAGCGACACCGGGCCTGCGCCCGTCGTCAGCAATCTGGAGCAGATTGCCTCCGGGCTGCGCAACGCCGCCGGCATGGTGATTCAGCCCAACAGCGGCGCGCTCTACTTTGAAGACAACGGCATCGACACGCCGGGCAACCTCTCAGAGGCGTTCAGCGCCGACGAGTTGAACGTGATCGCCGCCGGCGACCTGGGGGGCGCGGTCGAAAACTTCGGCTTCCCCGACACCTACATTCAATACCGCACCGGCGCGCAGATCGGCAACACTGGCGTTGCGCCGATCGTGGCGTTTCAGCCGCTGGGGCCCACGCAGTCGGAGAGCGAGGGACCCGTCGAAATTGGCCTGTCGCCGGCCGCCTTTCCGGGCGGGCTCAACAACGGCATGTTCGTCGCCTTTCACGGCGAGTCGGGCAAGGCGGGCTTGGCCAATGGCGAAAACCCCCTGGTCTATTACGACTTTGCGCGCAACGAATACCTGCACTTCATTTCGAACGACGATCCCTCGGTCGGCAGTTGGAACGGCGTCTTGAGCAGCGGCAACTCGCTGTTCCTCACCGATCTGACGAGCACCGGTTCGTTCAGCGCGCCAGGGACCGGGGTGATCTATCAGATTCAGGCGCTCCCCGCCCCCATCCCGGGAGACGCCAATCGCGATGGCAAGGTGTCCGGCGCCGACTACACCGTTTGGGCAGACCACTTTCATCAGCCCGGCAATTTTTCGAAAGGCGACTTCAACCGCGACGGCACGGTTTCCGGCGCCGACTATACGTTGTGGGCAGACCACTTCACCCCGGCGGCCTCAGCGGCCATCCCCGTGCCAGAGCCGGGGGCGGGGCTACTGTTGATTGTCGGCTGCGCCGGCATGATCGTCAGCGCGCTGTATCGGCGCTGGTCGCATTCGTCCTTCGCCCCCGCGCAACTGTGGCTATGCCGAACCTTGAGCAAGTCGATCTCGTCCTTCGCCCCCGCGCAGCAAGGGCTGGAGGTGGCCGCAGGCCGGATGAGGGAGCGGCGCCCCCGCGCTCTGCTACATCATTTCGCGCAGTTCAGCGCTTGCCGCGCGCTAAGTGCCGCGCTGCGGTGGCCGCGCGGCGCTAGGCGCTGGTCGCATTCGTCCTTCGCCCCCGCGCAGCAGGGGGAGAAGGTGGCCGCAGGCCGGATGAGGGGGAGGCAAACTCGCGATTCGCTAGGTCGTCTCTCGCAGTTCAGCGCTTGCCGCGCGCTAAGTGCCGCGCTGCGGTGGCCGCGCGGTGCTGGTCGCTGGTCGCATTCGTCCTTCGCCCCCGCGCAGCAGGGGGAGAAGGTGGCCGCAGGCCGGATGAGGGGGCGGCGACCCCGCGCTCCGCTACAGCATCTCTCGCAGTTCAGCGTTTGCCGCGCGCTGCTCTGTGTCGCCATGTCGCTCGTTACGAGCCTCGCCGCCGCGAACCCGCTGGTGCTCGACTTTGGCGCCCCTGTGCCCGGCACGATTTTGGACGCTGCGGGCAACGGTACCGGTTTCACGCATCGGCTGCCGCGAACCGGCGCCGACATCCCGACCAACGATCCCTATCTCGACGTGACCACCACGCCGGGTCTGTTGCGCACAACATCGACCGCTTCCAATTTGAACTTTCATGTGAACCTGGGGATCGCGGTCACGCCGGCGCTGTATGTGACCGGGGTCGGGGCGCAGGATTTCGCCGTGTCGATGATGGTGCGCGATATTCAAGTGCCGAACGCGTCGGATCAATTATCGATCGTGGCCGGCGCGCCGAACAACGACACGCTGCGCGTCAGTCTGCACAACGGTGAGACCTACTTCTTCTCGCGAAACTGGTCGGGCACGTCGTACCACGACGACAATACTTTCGCTACTGGCCATGGCGCCTTTGCGCCAGGGGACGACGTTTTGCTGTCGCTGACGCGCCGCGGCGGACTGTGGCAGATGGCCTGGGAGAACATCACCAATCCCGCCGCCAATGGCCAAAGTCCGGCGGTGCCGCTGCCGTGGCTCGACGCCACGCCCGACTATTACTTTGGCATCTCGCACGCGAACGCGGCTTCGCAGACTCAGATGCAGAACCAACTCGATTATTTCCTGGTGAACGTCGGTTCGGCGGATGTGACCAAACTGGCGGGCGACGCCTCGCTCGATGGCCGGGTCTCTGGCGCCGACTACACCATCTGGGCCGACCACTTCAAAGCCACTGGCGCCACGTGGGGACAAGGCGACTTCACCGGCGATGGCATCGTCTCCGGCGCCGACTACACCGTTTGGGCAGACCACTTCACCCCGGCTGCCGCCTCGGCAGCGATCCCCGTGCCAGAGCCTGCGGCGGCGCAACTGTTGCTCGTCGGCTGCGCCGGCATGGTCGCTGGCGCGCTGTATCGGCGAGCCGTAGGCCGGATGACGGGGCGGCCAATTCGCGCTTTGCTACAGCATCTCTCGCAGTTCAGCGTTTGCCGCGTGCTACTGTGCGTCGCTATGTCGCTCGTCACGAGCCTAGCCGGCGCAACGCCGCTGGTGCTCGACTTTGGCGCCCCGGTGCCCGGCACAATCTTGGACGCTGCGGGCACCGGCACCGGCTTCACGCATCGGCTGCCGCGAACCGGCGCCGACATCCCGGCGAACAATCCGTAACCGTTCACGCCCTGGGGTGAAAAACTGGTCTTTGCGCGGTGGTTGATATCGGTCACACCAGGAGCGGGCCGCCGGACTGGAAAGTGACGCTGGAGGGTGGCGCGCATGTTTGAGCATCCCGACCTAGACGGCAAACTAAACCGCCTGTTGGGGCGCGCGCTATTGGAATTGCGCGACCCCAACGACGGGTTTTTGCCCGACCCCGGCGTGAAGTCGCGGATTCAGTTTGTTCTGTGCGACGGCTTGGTCTACACGCGGCGGATACCGCCGGGCGAAACGCCGCGCGTTCAGCCATTGCGCCCCCGCGCCGACGACTGCTATATGGGCCGTGTTAGTCCGTCGCTGTTTCGCTACCGTTATCCGGGGTGGCACGACAGCATTGTCGACGCATGGCGGGAGAGCGTGTATCCCGGCTGGCCGCCGTCGGACGGCCTGCCGGAAACGACCGTGGCGTATACAGCGCACACTATCCATATCGTGACGGCGGGGGGTTGGCCGGAGAGCGTGACCTGTCCCGACTGCGGCGGCTTGTTGTGCTGGCCGGGCGACGATCAATCACCCAATTGGCTGCGCGCGTGCGACGATTGCGGCGGGCGGTGGCGCATCGGTCTGGCGACCGGGACCGGCGACTATGACCAGCGCAGCGGCGCGCCGTTGACCTGCTGGACAGTAAACCGCATACGCGACATGACTAGGCAAGCGACATGAACCAGCATGGCACAACCCACGATGGAGAGCATGGCGTCCTGGTGGTCCGCGCGCATCAGATGCGGCGCGGCCATCGCAGCGGCGCGGGGTCGCCGCGCGTGCAGTGGCGCTGGCCCCACTTGAAACGCGACTTCCAAGCCCTGGTCGACAGCGGCGACCATTAGGCCAAGCGACTCGGGCACGATCTGATGCGACCCACCCACCGCTTTCTGGTTGGCGCTGCTGTAGCAGCGGGAATCGCGCTTTGCGCAATCGCGGCCGGGTTGGTGCTGCTATCGAGCGGCGCGATCAGCCCGCCGGGGCGACGTTGTGATAAATCTCTTGCACGTCGTCGCAGTCGTTGAGCATGCCCAGGAACTTGTCGAACAAGGCCTGATCCTCCGCGCTCAGCGTCTTGCGCGACTGCGGCAAAAACGTGATCTCCTGCGTCTCCAGATCGACCTGTGGCAGCGCGTCTAACAGCGCCTTCTTGGCTTTGTGGAACTCGGCGGGCGGGGCGAAGATCGTGATGTAGCCGTCGCTCGACTCGACCTCGTCCACGGCGACGTCGGCGGCGAACATCGCCTCCAGCACCTGCTCTTCGTTGTCCCCCTTGAAGGAGAGCACCGCCACGTGGTCGAACGACATCACAATGGCGCCGTTGGCCGCCAGCTTCGAGCCGGTCTTGGTGAAGCAACTGCGGATGTCGGAGATGGTCCGCTGGTTGTTGTCGGTCAGGCAATCGACGATCACCATCGCGCCGCCGGGGCCAAACCCTTCGTAGCGCGCGGCCTGAAAGTCCTCCCCCCCCGCGCCGCTCGCCTTTTGAATCGCCTTTTCAATCACGTGGCTGGGCACCTGCTCGCGCTTGGCCTTTTCGATCATGCTGCGCAGCGAGGGGTTGGCCTCGGGGTCGGGCACGCCGTTTTTGGCCACCACATACAACTGCTTGCCGTACTTGGCGTAGAGCTTGGACTTTTGCGCCGCCGTCTTGAAGATCGACTCTTTGCGCTTCTCGAAGATTCTTCCCATGCGGCGATTTGACTGTTGAGATGGCTGTGTTTGGTGGAACGGAGAGCCGGATTTTACCAGCCAGGGGTTCCAGTTAGCAATTCGCGCAAGTCCGACTTCCGCAGCGCCTTGCCGCAATGGGCCAGTATTCGGCGGCTACAATACGCGGTGGGGGTGTGGAGAAAAGGGCGAGGCCCATCGGCCACGCGGGAGCGAACACGGTTCCCGCGCTCAACGAAAGGCACGACATGCACGATCAGCGCGCGACGCCGCGACGGGTGATTTTGATGGCGATTCTGACCGCGATTTTGCTGTGCGGCGGGCGCTGTTGGCCGTGCCTTGCGCCGGCGCGGGCCGGCGATGCGACGACGTTCAGAATCGTGCTGGATCGCGGAGCCGACGTGGGGCAGTGCTTCGGCTCGCTGTTCGAGGTGGCCAGCGACGATGGGACGCTGGTGATCGGGGCCGGGTTCTTGAACGTGTACAACACGCAGAACCGGGCAGATCGGCATCAGTTGCAATTCTTTGTGCGACCGACGAGCGGGGAGCGAGAGTTTGCGATCGAAGCCTTGCCGAGGCCGAATGCGCTCTGCGGCGCCTACCTCTATGGCCGCGACGACGTGGTGTATGCGACGACTGGCGGGCTACGGTCGTGGGACGCCGCCAGCCAAACTTGGCGCGAGCAGCCGAGCGTCGGTGGCACGCAGGAGGCCATGCGCGTCGGCGATGGCTTGCTCGAGTTCGGCGACAGCGCGGTGCGCTACGACGGCCGCGCCATCCTGCAGCGGCCAGATCGCGGAACCTATCAGCTTTTCTATTACGCCAATGGCAGGCTGTGCTTCTATCACGTCGATCGCGGAGAGGGAGGCTATCGCCCGTTTACCAGCGAGCAAGACGGCTTCAGCAAGTTGTACGCCTGTCGCTGGGCGCCGGGTGACGGGCCGATCGATCTGCGCGCGAGCGCCGCGGCGCGCACGTTGCCGATCGTCGGCGAGACGACCTTCGCCTGGGGCGTGCTCGGCGGAAAGATTGTGACCGGGTCGAACATCGGCGGTTTTTATGTGCTCGACGACGATCGCTGGCAGATGCGTCTGGAACCGAACGTGCAGGTCAGCTACCAGCTTTATTCGACCATGGCGTTTTATGATCGGTTGCTGATGGGGCAATATCCGACTGGCCGGCTGTTCGAGTACGACGGAAACTCGATCACCGACCGGGCCGGTTGGCCGCCAACGCTGGTCGGGGCGTCAGGCAGCGCGCGCGAGGCGCAGACGACGGTGATTTATGGCGGCGAGCCGCTCGTGGGGGTCTGGCCGTGGGGGGAACTATGGCGCTATAGCCCCGACGCCAAGAAGTGGTCGTTCATGCGGCGGATGTTTTCGCATCCCGAGGTCACCGATCAGACGATTCACCCGTACGACAAAGAGAATCAGGGAAGCCCGGTTGGCAATCAATGGGGGCAGCGCGTCACCAGTCTGGTGACGCAGGGGGGCGACCTGTTCGTATCGACCTCCGCCAAATCGGCGTGCGAATGGAACCCAGAACAATATCCGTTTCTGGCCCCGGACAAGTGGAAGTCGTATGGCACGGTGTATCGAGTGACGATGCCCGGCGCTCTGGCCGCCAGCCTCGCGTGGACCAGCGGCCCGACCGTGGTGGAACTGACGCTGCGCGACGCGAGCATGACGATCGCTCAAGATGGCAAGCTGCTCGCGCAGACGGAGGTCGCGGGCGCGCTGGGCGAACAACTTCGCGGCTTGCGACGGTTGAAGCCGGTCACCTGGCGCAGAGGCGTCTACGGCCCGTTCGCCGGCAAGCAACTGGATGGCTCAGTGACCGTAAGCGCGAAACCGTGAGTGGCGGCCATGTGCTCACCGATCACCAACACTTCATAGCCAGTCAACAATTAAAAAAGCCACCGCTGGAGATGGCTCCAGCGATGGCTCTGTCAGTACCCCCAAGGGGAGTCGAACCCCTGTTCTCGGACTGAGAACCCGATGTCCTAGGCCACTAGACGATGGGGGCGTGTGGCGGCCAGCATGCGAGGACGATTTGCGGCGCGCGCCTGAGGGCCATTGCGCCGCAAGACGACCTTTTCTACCGGCCTGTGGCTGGCCTCGAGTCTTGCGAGCGAGGCGCCACGGGAATTATCGGCCCGCAGGCCGACGAGTCCATAGTTTTCTACATTCGGCGGCCGCGTGTCAACCGTCTTCGACCGGCGTCGGCTCGGCCAAAAGCTCGCGCCAGCGGTCGGCGGCCTGTTGGCTGAGCGCGTTTTGATTGCGGCGAATCACGCCGTCCACCAGTCGGCGCATTTGATCGTCGAGATGCTTGGCCAGCGGCAATAGCTGGGTCAACTCCTCGGCCGAGCGGCGCGGGTCCCCCTCCAAGCTGTAGACCACGGCCAGGCCGGCCAGGCCAAACGCGCGAAAGCTCTCTTCCGCCGGATCGAGCCCGGCGAACTCGCGAAAGATCGGCTCGGCGCGGGCGTAGTCTCCCTCTTGCAGATAGAGCCGAGCCAACTGCTGATCGGCGAGGCGAATGTAAAAATCCTCCTCGGGAAAATACTCATGGATTGCCAGCCAGCCCTCCTCGGTGTTCAAGGCCGTGGCGTAAAAGAGCTGATCGATGACATTGGGGCGTCGCTCGACGTGCGATCGCGTGGGGTCGGCCCCCGCCAAGACAAACGGCGCGCGCGTGCGCCAGCCAACGGCGGCGCCAGCGCAAAGGCCCAGCGCGATGAGGCCGAACAGGACCCACGCGCGGCGCCGGGGGCGCTGGTCGAGTTGCAGTTGCCGCGTGAGCACCGTTTGCAAGTGCTGCGTGGCGGCGGTCACCTGGCCGGATGTGGGGGCGTCGTCGATGTCGGCCACGGCGGCCCAATCGGCGTCGACGCCCGGCAAGTTGAGCGCGCCGAGTTGCTTGAGCAGTTCGCGTCCGCTGGTGAAGCGCTCGTCGGGTGATTTGGCGAGCATGCGCATCACCAGATCGCAAAACGCGGGGGGGAGGTCCGTGCGGATTTCGCCGAGCGGTCGGGGAGTGGTGCGCAGGTGCTGCACCGCGACGCCGAGCGCGGTATCGGCCTCGAACGGGGGGCGGCCGGCCAGCATTTGATAGCAGGTGACGCCAAACGAATATTGATCGCTGCGCGGATCGAGCGGTCGGCCTTCGACCTGCTCGGGGCTCATGTAGAGGGGGGTGCCGAGCGTGACGCCGACCTGGGTGAGATTCACTGTGGCGTCGCTGACGATGCGGGCCAGACCGAAGTCGGCCACTTTCACATCGCCGGCGGGTGAGAGCATGATGTTTTCTGGTTTGATATCGCGATGGACGATGCCGTGCGAGGCGGCCTTGGCCAGCGCGGCGACGACCTGCCGCATGACGCTCACGGCCGGCGTCAATGCGAGCGGCCCCTCACGGCGGAGGTAGTCCTTGAGATTAACGCCGGCGACATATTCCTGCGCAATGTAGTGCCAACCGTCGCACTCGCCGACTTCATGCACCTGCACGATGTTAGCGTGGACGAGCGAGGCGGCGGCCTGCGCTTCGAGTCGAAAACGCTCGACATAACTGGAATCGGCGGCGAGGTGTGGCAGCAGCACTTTGATGGCCACCTGCCGCTTGAGCGAGGTTTGCTCCGCCAGATAAACGGCCGCCATGGCGCCGCGCCCCAAGCGGCGCAAGACGCGATAGCCGCCCAGCTCCCGACCCGAAAGATCCGCTTCGGTCAGATTCGGCTGGCTTGGTGCTCCCTCTGTCATGGGCATTTGACGGCTGCTACGATGGGAATTGGCTCGTCCGAATTCGAACCGATCGGCGATTGAGCAAGCATATTTTGCCGCCTGCCGACGTTCGCTGCTTGGGGCCCCCCGCGCCCTGGCTGGCTAATAGTATCCCGTAGGCCCGCGGCGACGGCAATCGAGACTTCGCGCGTCCGGCCAGGCATTGCACCGCGCTGGTTCATGGTGAAAAAGCGATCGCACGTACCGCCCCCGCCGCGTTCCGCGATCGCGGCGCCCGTCGCAGCCAGCGCCGACCCGTGGCGACCGATGGCGCTGCGACTCTTGGCGGTCACGGCGATCACGCTGGCGGCGCTGTTGCTTTGGCGCGGCGAGGTGTTGCCGCTGCCGCCGTTTTATGAGACGGCGATGGGGCTGTTCTGGGAGGCCGATTTTCTGGCCGAAACGAACTTCGACTATACGCGATTGCGCCTGCATGAGCCGGCGGCGAATGACGGCGGCGCTTTTTGTTATATGACCAGCGCCATGCCGACGGTGATCGCCGTGCTGATGAAAACGCTGCCCACGACGGCAGTGTTTGTGGTGACGCATTTGCTGTCGTTCTTGTGCGCGGCGCTGATTGTGGCGGTGCTTTACGAGCTATTGACGCCGAGGACCGATCGCTGGTTCGCGGCGGTTGTCTGCGCTGCGGCCATCACCACGCCGATGGCGATGGCGCAGGTGGAGATGATCGGCATGGACGTGCCAATGGCCGCTTTTGCCATGCTGGCGCTGCTGGCTGTCACACGGGAACGCTTCTCGCTGGCCGCGCTGGCGGGCGCTTGCTCGTTCATGATGAAGCCCACCGGCCTGATCGTGGGGCTGACGGTGATTTGCCTGCTCATGCTGCGCTTGACGACCGGTTGGCTAGTCAAAGCGGATCAAGAGAAGCGTCGGGCGCTGCTCATTGGTCTGTTGGTGAACTTGGCGGTCGTCGTCGCGGCGTTCGCCTTTTACCGTTGGGGGGGCGTGCATGTGCGGTTGCGGCGGATGGGATTCGCCGATTCGTGGTGGATCAATGTGATTCACACCTGCCCTGATCTGTTGGCGCTGGCCGTGGTGTGCCTATTGGCGGGGGCATGGGGGGCATGGCGCGGCTTGCGGCAGCGACGGCGCGCCGTCGGCCGGCGGCTGGAAACGATCGTCGCCAGCGCGCATCAACTGGCCACGGAGCGGCCCGAGTTGGTGTTTAGCGCGATCTTGATCGTGGGCGACTTGGCCGCCATGGTGCTGTACACGCGGGTGTATGTCATTCGCTATATGTTCGTCACCGTGCCGCTCGGCTATCTACTACTGGGAAGTCTGCTGTATCGGCCTGAGTGGCGGCGCCTGTTGATCGCCTTGCCGGCGGCGATGGTTGCGCTCAATGTGTACAACGCCGACGGCCGTTTGTTGCCGCAACCGCTGACCAATCGGCGGCACTGCGGGCTACTGGAGCGTAGTCGCGAGTACCTCGCCGATTTGCGATCGAGCATGGCGGCCATGCAGGCGATTGAGCGCGAATCCGACGGCGCCCCGATCGTGGTGGGCTACCCCTACAGCTATTATCTGGCGCGGCCCAACTTGGGCTATGTGAGCCGCCCGCTGCCGTGCTACGGCATGATGCCGCTGGCCAAGCCGAACAATAAGAATCCGCTCGACATGTTCAAAGATCATCCCACGCGATTGGTGTTTGTGTCGGCGGAGAATCCGAGTCATCGCTATGGTCCCATCTCGGCGCCGTCGATCGACAAAGGCGACCGTATTTTGTATCGCGATGCGATTGAGCCGCCGCTGGTGGTGTTCGAGAAGGATCTTTCAGCGCTGAAGGGCAATCCGCGGGCGCTCGATCTGTGGTACATCGATCGCTTGTGGGCGGTGGCGCCAGCAGGCGTGCCGCCGGAACTTTGGCGCGAGCGCGCGCGGCATTTAGCGGCGTCGGGCATGCCCGACTATGGAATCGAAATGCTCGAGGCGCGATTACGACGGGCGCCCGACGACTTGTCGACGCGAATCGAGTTGGCGGAGACGCTCATTCAGAATGGACAGAGCGACCGCGCGTTGCGGCAGGCCAGCGAGGTGGTGCGGCAGGCGATCGCGCAGTCGCAGGCGGCGCCGCTGGCGGCGTTCGCTCAGGGACAGTACTTGATGGGGTTGGCCTACTTGCAGGGCGGACAGATCGACGCCGCGCTGCCGCGATTCGCCGAAGCGCTGCAAAGCGCGCCCGATCATGCCGAAGCGCTATTTCAGACGGGCGTTTGCCAACTTGCCGAAAACCAGAACGAACAGGCGATTGAGACCTTTCGGCGGGCGGTCACAATCAAGCCGTCGCACGCGCAGGCGCATTATCATTTGGGGCTGGCGCTGGCGCGTGTGGGACAGACGGAACTCGCGATGGCGGCATATGAGCAAGCGCTGGCCAACGATCCTAACCTCCTCAACGCGCTGGCGGCGGTGGCGCCGTGGTGGGGGCAGCACGGCCGGGCGCGCGAGGCGGTCGCCCGTTTGCGCGGGGCGCTGGCCAATCGTCCCGATTGGCTGCCTGGCGTCCACGCGATTGCGCAAATTCTCGCTACGGCGGACGACCCACAGGTGCGCAATCCTTCGGCGGCGGTGCAATACGCCGAAGAGGTGTGCTTGAAGACCGAGCGGCGCGACCCGGTGGCGCTGGCCACATTGGCCACGGCCTATGCGGCGACGGGAAACCCGAGCGCGGCGGTTGCCGCGCAGGAGCAGGCGGTGGCCGTGGCGACGGAGAAGGGAATGGACGCAGCGTCTTTGCGCTCGCGGTTGGAGGAGCTTCGAGCGGCGACCGTGCCGGCGGCGCCATGAGCCAGAAGGCGGACAAGCTCGCCATGTCGACCAATCGCGCAGGGCGCCGCCGCATCGGCTTTTTGCTGGCCTTTGCCCTGTTGTTGCTGGTGGCGAGCGTTGTAATGGCGGAAGTCGCGTTGCGCGTGCTGGGGTTTGAGCCGTGGCGGATACCGATCGCGAATGTCTCCGTCACGCCAGGGGGAAGCCTGTTCGTTCGCGATCAGACGCTGGGGTATCGTCCGCGCGAAGGGGCGTTTCAGATTCGCTCGCGCACTGGTTACGAATACGCCGTGACGCATCTGGCCGACGGCAGGCGCATCTCAGAAGCGGGCGATCGGCTCACGCCGGAAGACTCGCGACCGGAGATTTGGCTGTGCGGGTGTTCTTTCACCTATGGCGAGGCCGTGAATGACGACCAAAGCATGGCGTGGCGGTTGCAGCGGCGGATGCCGGCCTACGATGTGGTGAACTACAGCGCGCCAGGTTATGGAACGGTGCAGGCCTATGTGCGGCTGCGCGCGGCGCTGGCCGCCGGCGAGCGGCCACGGCTCGTCGTGGTGTTGTACTTCGACGATCACGATTTGCGCAACACCTTGGTGCGGCAGCGGCGCAAGATCATCAACACGTTCAGCCGTTTGGGGCCGATGACGCAGCCCTACGTGCGGCTCGACAGCGCCGGCAAGTTGCAACTGACGCTGGCCGAGACAATCTACACCGAGCCGCCGTTATTGAGATCGTCGGCCTTGGTCAACGCGCTGGAAGAGTCGTACAACGCGTGGGAATTGCGGACCGTGCCAAGCCATGCGACGACCGAGGCGCTGTTGCGCGAGATACGCGCCTTATGCGCGGCGAGCGAGGTTCCATTCTTGTTGGCGGGCCTCAGTCAGTCGGCCAATACGCGCGCGGCCTTGAAGAGCCTGCGAAGGCAAGGGGGCGACGTGGCCGACATCGCCTTCGATTGGCGCCAGGCGGAAAACTGGAATTGGCCCGCCGATGTGATGCACCCCAGCCCGCTCGGTTACGCCCGGATGGCGATGCGCTTGGAACAGCACTTGCGCGGTGTGACTTTGCACGCCGACACCGAGGCGCGGCTAGCCGACAAGCAGACGGCGCTCGGTGAGCGGCTGGCGCTCGCCCGCTGCGCGCTGGAGGCGGGCATGGCGGCGCCCGCGGTTGACCCAGGCAGGTTGGCCCAGGCGCTGGAGCACTACCAGCAGGCTAGCGAACTCGATGCGGAGTCTTGGTTAGCGCGTTTGGGGAGTGGTTTTTGCCTGCTCTTGGCCGGCAAAGAGCAGGACGCCGTGAGCGAATTGAGGCAGGCCGCGCAACTGGATGCCCAGGCGGCGGCCGCGGCGCGCGAACTGGCCTGGCTGTTGGCGACGGCCCAGGACACTAGCTTGCGAAACCCGGAGGAAGCGCTGCGCTTGGCACAGCAGGCCAGCGCCGGGGAGAGTGCGGCTGATCCGCTGTCGCTCGATGCGCTGGCCGCGGCGCAAGCGGCGGCGGGGCGATTCAAAGACGCTGTGCATACCGCGACCGAAGCGCTGGCGCAGGCGACCATCGCCCGCAAATTGTCGCTGGCCACGATGATCGAGACGCATCTGGATCAGTTCAGCGACGCCCAGCCACTGACGAATCCCCAGCGCAATGCCGTGGCGCTACCCCCTTTGGATTGGCTGGAGTCGCCATAAAAAAAGCCCCAGAGTTTGGTCCTCTGGGGCTTCTTGGGTGGCGATTACTCAACAGAGCGTTAGAAGGCGACGCGGCGACCCTTGAAGTCTTCGTCGACTTCTTCCTCTTCAACCAGTTTGTTCACGTCTTCATTGGGGTCGATGACGCTCATAAACCCAAACATCATCTCTTCGAACGTCTGTTCCCCCCAGGTGACACTGTCTGTGGGATCGGGGTTGAAGGGGTTCTCCTCCGAGTTGTCGAAGTGCGCCGTGCAATACAGCTTGGAGCCCTTGGGCAACAACTTGGGTTCGGCGCAGTTGTACCAAAGCTGCCAGTTGAAGTCGTACTTCGGCACGTCCAAGAGCACCTCGCGGCGACCGTCTGGATACTCCAGTTCAAACTTGAAATCCTTGCCGCGCAGATGCATGTGGGGCAGCATGCTGACCAGCAAGGTGTCGCGGCGAATGCGCTTGCGGGCTTTGACTTCGTAATTGCCGTCGCCGGGCGGAATCTCGAAGGAGAAATTACCGCACACCGCGCCTTTCACTCGCTGCTTGACGTCTTTCTTGTCGCAGAATTTGAAGCCGACGTAGCTGCGGTCTTGCGCGGCGACGCCGTTGGGGGTGTAGTGCATCTGAAAGACTAATTTGGAGCCGGCCGGGACGAGCATGGCCTGCCCTTTCTCGAAGTCGCGCGGCGGCATGCCGGGGGCGTAGCCGATCTGTGCGCCCTCGCTGAATCCACCGCCGGGGGAGTCACCGGGGCGTTGCACGAAAACGATGATGTGATGCACCACGCTGGGATTGCCAGGGCGCGCCTCGGCGGCGACGATCCATTTGTCTTCCGTGAACTGTGGGTCAACCTCAAAATGTTGGTATTCGACGACCCCTTCGGCCTCGACGTCGTACGGTTTGTCGTCCATGTAATAAACGGCGTCCGGCTCGCCAATGCGCCAGCCTTCGACAAACTGCCGAGGCTCGGGCAGGTCTTTTTCGTCTCCCTCGGGACAGCCGTTATCGACCCACTGGTGGATCAGGCCCTTTTCTTCGTCGGTCATGCGGGCGTCGTTTTTGAACTCGCCGTGCCGAGGATCGGCGAACCAGGGGGGCATGCGTCCCTGATCGATCACCTCGCAGATCATGTCGGCCCAGCCCACCACTTCGTCATAGTTGGTGAGGGGGAACGGGGCGATCTCTTTCTCGCGATGGCACTCGACGCAGCGGTTTTGCAGGATGCCGGCGATGTGCTTGGTGTAGGTGATGTCGCCACGCGGGGCCACCTTTTGCGTGCGGCCGATGAGGCAACCGGGGGCGGCGGCGACGGCCACGCTGACCGGCTTGCCGGCGAGCGTCTCGTCGATCGCCTGGGCCAGGTCGCGGCGAGCCGGCTCTTTCTTCTGAAAGCCAATGCCGTACTGGTCGTCGATGCGGCCCCAGTAACGAACGACGCGCTGGCCATCCAGCACGAACACCTCGGGAGTGCGCACCGCCTGGAACTGATCGGCCACGGCGCTATCTGGGTCTTTCAGGATGGGGAAAGGAACTTCCAGCCGACGCGCGAAGGCGCTGATCTCGGTGACAGTGTCTTGATGGTTGGAATTGATGGCCAGGAAGGCGACCCCTTTGGCTTCGTATTGTTTGGCCAGGTCGATCAGCCGCGGCGTGTAGAGCTTGACCAGCGGGCAATCGGTCCCGAGGAAGGCGACGACCACCGCCTTAGCGCCCGCGTAATCACTCAGTTGATGCGTCTTGCCATAGAAGTCGCGGAGCTCAAAACCCTCGATCTGGCGTCCCACGCGATCTGACTCGACCGCCTCGCCTGCCGCTAGCGGGTAGGCCGCAAACAGAACGACGCAACTCGCCAACAACAGGCGAACGCTCTCAATCCGATGAGCAGAGTGTCGCATGATTCAACATCCTCGGTTAGCGAAACAGGCGGTCCAAAACCGACAGGTAGGTAGCCTACTAACAGATGGGCGCCAGCACAGTTTGTGCGCGCGTACTCCACCGGCGATTCCCCGCAGGCTATTGCGCCTACGGCATGGTCTGGGGACAAAACCGGCCAAATTGTGCAAGTGTCACATTATATGTGGGCAATTTCGTCATACATAGCCGAGTCTTGGCGGTTCGTGACTGGGCCAACCGCTGACCATTATTCGACGCGGACGGCCTGATATTTTGATGGGTGACGCCATATTTCGCCCGACGAATCCCCCCCTGTGGCGGCGCCGTGCGGTTGGCTCAGTGGAGGCGCCGGACGTTCCATCGGCTGGCGGCTCACCATAGACTCATTTTCGCTCGGTCCAGCGCAATCCTTGTTGAGATTTTTCATGCTCGGTACGCGACTGCTAGCAATCGAACTTCTTGTTTGTCTCACCTTCGCTGGCGCGTTGCCAGCAGCGGAGCCACTTGCCGGAACCGCGCCGCTGACCGTCGAGGGGGACCTGGCGGCCCAGATGGTGGACGGCTGCCACAAGTTTCTGGACCGGCTGACGGCGGAGTCGGTCGAGAGTCGCGCACGGCATTGGCGGCGCGACTTGTCGTCGCACGAGGCGTACCTTCGATCGATTGAGCCAAACCGACAACGCTTGCGGCGGATATTGGGCTTGCGCGAGCAACCTTTGCGCCATCCGCTGGGGATCCCCAAGGGCATGGACCTGGCGTCGCTCGAAGAGGCGCGCGGCGCCACACAGCAAGCGGCCGGTGGCTTTGAAACGCGGCAGGTCGATGGAGGCTTGATATTAGTTCCCGCCGGGGAGCCAATGGCCGACGTCATCGCGCTGGCCGACGCCGAGGCGGGGGCAGGCGTGCCAGCATGGCTCGCGCGACATTGCCGAGTCGTCGCGCCAATTTTGATCAACCGGTCGGATGAGCTTTCGCTCGTGGGAGGGGAGCGGCGCACGAATCAACCACATCGCGAGTTTGTCTATCGGCAGGCGTATGAGATGGGGCGCCACATCATTGGTTACGAGATCGATCTGGTCTCGCAAATAGTGACGCAGCTACTTGAAGCGCAACAGCGCAGCGGCCAGCGCCGGCCGATCGCCATTTACGGTTATGGCGAAGGGGGGCTGGTGGCCCTGTACGCGGCCGCGGTCGATCCGCGAATCGATCTGGCGCTGGTGAGCGGCTACTTCGATGATCGGCAACAGCTTTGGCGCGAGCCGATCTATCGCAATGTGTGGGGACTGCTCACGGAGTTTGGCGACGCCGAGATCGCCTCGCTCATCGCGCCGCGCCCCCTCTTGATCGAGGCGTGCGCGTTTCCGCCGGTGGCGGGTCCGCCACAGCCGGCCGACGGCAAGCGCGGCGCCGCGCCCGGTCGCCTGGAAACGCCCAGTCTCCAGACCGTGCAAAAAGAAGCGGCGCGGGCGCGACAACTGACCAAAGGCTTAACGCCGCCGCCCGTCGTCGAGGTGGTGGCCAGCGGCGACGGCGCCGGGCCATCTGGATCGGCCGGAGCGATCAACCGTCTGCTGGAACTGGTCGGCTCTGGCGATGCGCCGGTGGCGTCGGACGCCGATACGGCCGTGGTGCGGCCGGAAGAAGGTTTTTATCGCCGCGAGCATGCGCGGCGTTTTCAAGAATTGGTGGAGTACACGCAGTTCCTCATGCGCGAATCGGAGTATGTTCGGCGCGAGTTTTGGAATCGCGCCGATGCAAGCTCACTGGAGAACTGGCAGAAATCGACCGAGTGGTATCGCAACTACTTTTCGCAGGAGGTGATCGGCGAGTTTGCGGACCAACGCCTGCCGCCACGCCCACGCTCGCGGCAAGTTGAAGACCAGCCGAAGTACCGCGGGTACGAAGTGCTGCTCGACGTGTTCCCCGACGTATTTGCTTACGGCATCCTGCTCGTGCCGAAGGACATTCGGCCAGGAGAGCGGCGCCCCGTGGTGGTGTGCCAGCATGGGCTGGAGGGGCGGCCGCAAGACGTGGCCGATCCGCGCGTAAATAATCCCGCCTATCACCAGTTCGCCTGCCAATTGGCGGAGCGCGGGTACATCACTTATGCGCCGCAGAACCCGTACATCGGCGAGGATCGCTTTCGTTCGTTGCAGCGCAAGGCGAACCCGCTGCGGAAGTCGCTGTTCTCGATCATCGTGCCGCAACACCGCCAGGCGGTGGATTGGCTGGCGAGCTTGCCGATGGTGGATGGCGAGCGGATCGCGTTCTATGGGCTTTCGTATGGCGGCAAGACGGCGATGCGCGTGCCGGCGCTCGTGGAGAAATATTGCCTGTCGATCTGTTCCGCCGACTTCAACGAATGGATTTGGAAGAACGTGTCGAACCGCGCCAAGTACAGCTACCTGGGGACGGGAGAGTACGAGATGGTGGAGTTCGATCTGGGCAACACCTTTAACTATGCAGAGATGGCGGCGCTCATTGCGCCGCGCCCCTTCATGGTCGAACGTGGGCACGACGACGGGGTGGCGCCCGACGAGTGGGTGGCCTACGAGTACGCCAAGGTGCGGCGTTTGTACGCCGCGCTCAAAATACCGGACCGCACTACAATTGAGTTCTTCGACGGCCCGCACACGATTCACGGCGTCGGCACATTTGAGTTTCTTGGCCGGCAGTTGATGTTTCCCAACGCCGACGGACGCTAGCCGCAGCGGCGCGCGGCCGCGAGTTGCAGTCGTTCGGTCGACTGCTGTCTTGCCAGCGCGCGCATGCGCGCGGACAAGTTCATTGAATCATCCCCTTCCCGATGGCCGATATGACCGGCAGCGGCTGCCCATTCAACGCGGCAGGCAATTCGTGCGCAATCGTAGCTAGCGGGCAGAGGAAGACCAGCGATGCGGAAACGGCTGTTGGGGATGGCGATGCTCATGCTGCCTGTGGCTGCCAGCGGTTGCGCGACGATGAAGCAAACCGACACGGCGCGCACCGGCGTGGAGCAACTGCTCATTTCTAGCGCGGCCGACCGCTCGCTGCAGAAGATCGATCTGAGTCCGATCAGCGGCGCCAAGGTGTACATCGAGGAAAAGTACCTCGATTGCGTCGACAAGAACTATGTGCTGGTCGCGCTGCGGCAGCGGCTGTTGCAAAATCGCTGCACATTGGCCGAAAAGGCCGAAGGCGCCGACGTGATTCTGGAAGTCGCCAGCGGCGGCGTGGGAACCGATCGCACCGATCTGTTCTTCGGCATCCCCGAGATTCCGCTGCCTCCGCCATCGCCCATTTCAGTGCCGAAGCTGGCGCTATTTGAGCGGATACGCGCCATGGGGACCGCCAAGCTGGCGGTCGTGGCGTACGACACCAAGACCAGGTCGCCGGTGGTCAACAGCGGCTATTCGATCGCGCGGGCCGACCACAAGAGTTGGAACGTGCTGGGCTTTGGCGGCACCAACAGCGGCAGCGTTCACGAAGAGCTGGCAATCACCACGGGCGAAAGCGAGAACATCGTTGGCGAACCGTCGATGCTTGCCCGCCGCAAAAAGGAGAAGGCGACCAGCGCCGCGCCTCCGGCATCAGCGCCTTCGCCGCCGGCCACGTTCACGGCCATGGCGCCGACGCCTGTGCGCTAGCAACCGCATGATTCTGAGCGCAAAGGCCGCATTGGCGTTCGTCCCTTTCTTGCCTCGCGCTGCCCGGATGAATACCTCTGGGGCCGCTAGCGCCGCGAAGGAATTAGACCGCACGCTTCTGGCGCGCATTAAAAGCGTCTCATAGAGCGGCTGGCGGGCGCAATCTGCCGATTGGTTACATCCACGGCCACGCCCGCTGTTTGCGGATGCGACCAGCGAGCGCATGGCCGGCGAATCGAACCGATTTAATTTGCCTGCGCGCGTCAAAGACCGTGATTTCCATCGCTTCGCCAACTTCTCGGGTCGAGAGCCAAGCTCAACCGTCGACGCTGCGACACAACCTGCTGGCGATCCGCGCCGACGGCGCGTTGCATAGCGCCATGGTCGGCATGGGGGAGAACTACTTCGCGCCGTTCGCGCTGGCGATTGGCGTGGGGCAGGCGGCGAGCGGTCTGGTGACGACCGTGCCGTTGTTCTTGGGGGCGGTGTTGCAATTGCTGGCGCCGCGCGGCGTGTGCCTCGCCGGTTCGTATCGCAAGTGGGTCGTGCTTTGCGCGGCGCTGCAAGCGCTGTCGTTCGCGCCGTTGGCCTACGCGGCGACCGTAGGGGCTATTCACCCAGCCGGGCTCTTTTTGGCGATTGGCCTTTATTGGGGCGCTGGGATGGCCACCATGCCAGCCTGGAACACCTGGGTGGGGCGGCTGGTGCCAACGCGGTTGCGGTCACGCTACTTCGCGCTGCGAACGCGCACCAGTCAGGGGGCGCTATTGGCCGGTTTCTTGCTGGCGGGGTGCGCGCTGCAGGCCGCGGCGCATTGGAACGCCGTGCTCATCACGTTTGCCGCGGTGTTCGCCTTGGCGATGATCTCGCGACTCGGTTCGGCCGCCTGTCTGGCTCGGCAGACCGAGTTGCGCGGGTTACATCATCACCGGCTCGCCACCAAAGACATCGTGGCGCGGTTTCGCGGTTCCAGCGAGGGGCGATTGCTGGTGTATCTGATCGCGATTCAGGCCTCGGTGCAGGTGTCGGGGCCGTACTTCGCCCCATTCATGCTCAAGCAACTGCATCTGCCCTATGCGGGTTACGCCGCGCTGGTCAGCGTTTCGTACATTGCCAAGATCGCCGCTGCTCCGTTGTGGGGGCGAGTCGCCCAGCGGCATGGCGCGCGAGCTTTAATGTGGTGCGGCGGTCTGGGGGTGATACCGATCGCGTCGCTGTGGGTCGTCTCGCGGTCGTTTCCGTATCTTATGTTGGTGCAAACGGCGTCGGGCGTGTGCTGGTCGGCCTACGAACTGGCCATGTTCTTGTTGCTGTTCGACGCCATTCCCGAGCGCGATCGTGTGAGCATGCTCACGGCGTACAACTTCGCCAACTCGTTGGCCACGGTAGTCGGCTCGTTGGGGGGCGGCCTGCTGCTGGCGGCGCTAGGGCAGAATTACGGCGCCTATCTGGCGGTGTTCGCGGCGTCTTCGGTGTGTCGACTGGTCTCGGTCACATTGCTGATGCGCGTGCCGACGCCGGCCGGCGCCGGCAATGCGCAGGCGGCGCCAAGCTGGCCGGCGGTTGCCGGGCGGAGCCTGCGCGTCGACCCGGCCGTCCGCGGCGGATCGCTGGCCAGCGGCCGGCACGAGCCGACGAGGCTGGCCGCCGAGTTGGTGGAATCGAATGCGGCGTGACGAGACACACCGGCCATGTCGCGTGGTCGCCAGTTGTGGCCTGGGGGCGGTTTTTTGACTGGCATGGCCTATTGCGGGCTGGCCTGATACTATATTTTACTGCCCACCTGACGCCGCTTGGGTTCGCTCACGGAAGTTCCCAGCGAACGCCCTCTGTCTCAAGCGGCATGTTCCCGCCCTTCGTTAGCGCGTCGGCCTGTGCCGCCGTGCTTCCGGTCCTCTTTTCTGGTTTGAGCAACGCATGCGTCGTAGCGACATTCGGAATATCGCGATCATTGCCCACGTCGATCACGGCAAGACAACCCTGGTCGATTGCCTGCTGCGGCAAAGCGGCGAGTATCGGGCGAGCCAACTGGTGGGCGACTGCATTTTGGACTCCAACGATTTGGAGCGCGAGCGCGGCATCACGATTTTGGCCAAGAACATCGCGCTGCTTTACAAAGGGGTGAAGATCAACCTGATCGACACCCCGGGCCACGCCGACTTTGGCGGCGAGGTCGAGCGCGTGCTGCGGATGGCCGACGGCGCGCTGGTGCTGGTCGACGCGGCCGAAGGGCCGATGCCGCAAACGCGCTTCGTGCTTTCCAAGGCGTTTGAGTGTGGGCTACAGCCTATTGTGGTGATCAACAAGATCGACCGCCCCGACGCTCGCCCGCACGAGGCGCTGCACGAAGTGTTCGACCTGTTTCTGGAACTCGACGCCGATGACGACCTGGCCGATTTTCCGTACATGTTCGCTAGCGGCCGCGGCGGTTTCGCCACGCACGATCCCGATCAGCCGAGCGAGTCGATTCACCCGTTGCTCGATCTGGTGCTGGAGCGCATTCCGGGACCAGAGGTCGACCCCGACGGGCCATTGCAACTCTTGGTCACCACGCTCGAGTGGTCGGAGTATGTAGGCCGCATTGGCATTGGCCGCATCCAGTCGGGCAGGCTCCGCAAAGGGCAGCAGGTGGCGCTGCTGCAATCGGATGATCGCACCAGCACGCAGCGGGCAGTGAGCGTCGACGTCTTCGACAAGCTGGGGCGGGCGGCGGTCGAAGAGGCGACGGCCGGCGACATTTGCGCGGTGATCGGCATCGAGACCGTGGAGATTGGCGACACTATCGCCGACGTGGAGCGGCCCGTGGCTTTGCCGCGATTGGAAGTCGATCAGCCCACCTTGGAGATGGTGTTTTCCGCCAATACGTCGCCGCTGTGCGGACGCGAGGGCAAATTCGTCACCAACCGCAATCTACGCGAACGTCTCTACCGCGAACTGGAGCGCAACGTGGCCCTACAGGTGCGGCCGCTGGAAGGGACCGACAGCTTTCTGGTCTCGGGCCGTGGCCTGTTGCACTTGTCGGTGCTCATCGAGACGATGCGGCGCGAAAGTTTTGAACTGTCTGTGGGTAAGCCGCGCGTGATTACCCGCGTGCACGAGGGGGTGACGGAGGAACCGTTCGAGTCGCTGATCGTGGAAGTTCCGCCCGAGCAATTGGGCTCGGTGATGGAGTTGGTGGGGGCGCGGCGCGGCCAGATGATCGAGATGTCGACGCGCGGCAAATTCGCTCATGTGGCGTTTTCGATCCCCGCGCGCGGACTGATCGGTCTGCGGACTCGGCTTTTGAACGCGACCCAAGGCAACGCGATCATGCACCATCGGTTCGAGGGGTATCAAATGCTGGTGGGCGATATTCCGACGCGGGCCAACGGCGTGCTGGTTTCGATGGTCGGCGGCAAGGCGGTCGCCTTCGGGCTCGATGGCCTGCAAGACCGCGCGGAGATGTTCATCGCGCCGGGCGAGGAAGTCTACGAGGGGATGATCGTGGGCGAAAACAGCCGCAGTGACGACATGAACGTGAATCCCACCAAGGAAAAGAAGCTGACCAACATGCGGGCCTCGGGCAGCGACCGCAACATCATCCTCAAGCCGCCACGCATCCTGACACTGGAGGCGGCGCTCGAGTACATCGAAGAAGATGAACTGGTCGAGGTGACGCCCACCAAGGTGCGGCTGCGCAAGATTCTGCTCAGCGAGGCGGATCGCCGTCGCGCCAATCGGGCGCGGGCGTCGATCATGGCCTAGCCCGCGTTCCCTTGTTGTCCTGGCTATAAGGCGTGCATGTTGTCGCGATGCACGACTTCCTGATAAGGACTGTATCCCAGCGCCGCGGCGATGGCGTCGCTCTTCAGTCCCTTGATGCGGGCCATTTCGGACGACGAGTAATTGCACAGTCCGCGGGCGAACTCGACGCCCGCTAAATCGCGCAGCCCCACCAGGTCTCCCTTGTGGAAGTCGCCCGCGCAGTCGCGGACGCCAATCGCCAAAAGACTGCGTCCCTGGGCGGTGATCGCCTGGCGGGCGCCGTCGTCGACGATCAGATAGCCGCGTGGCTGGGCCGTGTAGCCAATCCAGCGTTTGCGCGAGCGCAGCGCGGCGCCTTGTGCCAGAAACAGCGTGCCGACCGACTCGCCGCGCAAAATGCGCGAGATGACGCCGTCGCTACGGCCGCTGGCAATGATCACGCTCTCGCCGGCGGCGGTGCACATCTTGGCGGCGGCCAGCTTACTGGCCATGCCCCCTTTGCTTAATCCAGTCTGGCGGTCTTTCACCAGCGCGGCGATCGATTCGTCGAGTTGAGTGACGGTCGGCAGCACCTGCGCCGTCGGGTCAGTGGGGTCGCGGTCGTAAAGGCCGTCAACATCGCTCAAAATGACCAACAGCGAGGCGCGCATCAGATTGGTGACCATGGCCGCCAGGCGGTCGTTGTCGCCAAACGTGGTGCGCAGTTCCTCCACGCTCACGGTGTCGTTTTCGTTGATGATCGGCACGGCGCCCAGATGCAGCAGGGCGGCGATGGTGTTGCGAATGTTGAGATACCGAGTGCGGTCGTCAAAATCCTCCGCCGTGAGGAGAATCTGCGCGGCGTGCCGGCCGTGGGCTCGCAGGGCGCGTTCGTAGGCCTGCACCAGGTAGCTTTGACCGACCGCCGCCACCGCCTGCAAGGTGGCCAGGTCGGTGGGCCGCTGTTTGAGGCCGAGTTGCCCCATGCCGGCGCCCACCGCGCCAGAACTGACCAGCACCACCCGCTTGCCCGACTGCATGGCGGCGTGAATTTCCTCGGCCAACGCATGCACGCGGCGCTCGTCGAGCGTCCCTTGATCGTTGGTCAGCGGCCGGGTGCCGATCTTGATGACCACCAGTTGGGCCGTGGCGGCGATTTCTTGACGAACGAGATCGGCCATGTGAGCAGATGCGCGACGCGGAAATTGGAAGCGGGCAAGTTCGTATACGATAACGGTCCGGCGGCCGGTGGCCAGTAGCCCCGCGATTCTGGCCCGATTGTGGCGGATTTGCCGCGTTCGAGCGTCGCAACCACGCTCGGCAAGTTGAGTCAAAAGGCGTTGCTTCCTACAATCGAATGAGCGGCGGCTTCCATCGCGGTTTGGACAATCCATTCCGGCCGCAGGTTCCCTCACCTCCCCCACGGACCCGCCCCAGGATGGCGGCGGTCAACCACGCATGAGCGAACTGCGACACGAATGCGGCGTCGCCGCCCTCTATCACCTGCCGGGTCGCGATCCGAGCCCGCTTTGTCCGGCGGAGGGTCCAGACCAGATTTCGCGGTTGATGCCGCGGATGCTCTTGGACATTCAAAATCGCGGCCAACTTTCGGCCGGCATGACCACCTACAACCCCGACCGCAAGCTACTGCTCAACACCTACAAGGAATTGGGCAGCGTCAGCGAGGTCTTTCGGATGAGCCATCGCGGCAAATTCGAGAGCCTGATGCGCGACAACGCCGGCCGCGCCGCGATCGGACATGTGCGCTACGCCACCTGCGGCGCCGAGGAGCCATCCTACGCGCAACCGTACGAAAGCCCACACCTCAAAAAGCACAAATGGTTCGCCTTTGCCTTCAATGGGCAACTAGCCAACTACGCCGAACTGCGCGAGCAGTTGCTGAGCGACGGCAGCAACTACTTGGCGCGTGAAAACGACACCGAGATTTTGCTGCATCAGATAGGACATCAGCTTTCGGGCGATCGCCGGCCGCGGATGGTCGATATCTTTCGCAACATTTGCAGCAAGTTCGACGGCGCCTACTCCTTGGCCATGCTCAATGCGCTCGGCGATATGTGCGTGGTGCGCGATCCCCTCGGCATCAAACCCATGTGCTACGCGTTCGACGGCGCGCTGTTCGCCGCCGCCAGCGAAAGTGTGGCGCTGCTCAACCTCGGCTTTGCTGCGGAGGCAATTCACGCGTTGGCGCCGGGCGAGGCGCTGAGCATCACCCCGGCCGGCCTGCAAATCGAGCAGTTTGTGCCGAGCACGCGGCGGGCACACTGCTTCTTTGAATGGATTTACTTCGCCAACGTCGCCAGCACGCTGGATGGGCGGAGCGTGTACCTGTCGCGGACCGTGCTCGGCGAAGAACTGGCGCGCTTGGAAGACGTGCCGATTGACGACGACACCATTGTGGTGCCGGTGCCCGACACCAGCAAAGCGGCGGCCGACGCTATGGCGTATCGGCTCAAAATTCCGTCGCGCGAAGGGTTGATTCGCAATCGCTACACGGGACGCACCTTCATCGAGGGGAGCAGCAACCGCAAGACCAAGGTCGAAACCAAGTACACGCCGCTGCGCGAGGTGCTGGCGGGCAAGCGCGTGCTGCTGGTCGAAGACTCGATCGTGCGCTCCACCACGCTCAAGAGCCTGGTGCGCCGCATTCGCGATCTGGGAGGCGCGCGCGAAATTCATGTGCGCGTGGCGTGTCCGCCGATTGTGGCGCCGTGCTTTTACGGCATCGACATGTCGACGATCAGCGAGTTGTTTGCTCCCAAGTTCTTGCAAGGGAACGAACTGACGCAAGCAGCGCAAGATGCGATGGCCGCGCAACTTGGCGCCGACTCGCTGCGCTACTTGCCCGTCGATTCGATCGCGCGGGCAATTCAACTAGGTCGCGACCAGCTCTGTCAGGCGTGCATCACCGGGAGCTATCCCACGCCGTGCGGTCAGGAGTTGTATCAAATTGCGCTGGCCAACGCCGAGCAAAGCTCCAGCCGCACGTATGAGCTGGGGCATCGCGGTCGCAGGGCCGTGGAAGCGCATTAGTGCGCACGGTTTGACACTTGGCGCCGCGGTCAAGGGCGCAGTCAAGAGCGCAGGATGTGGGGTGGATTTCGGCCGGCGGCACAATTGGCGCCGCCGCTCCTTGTGACGCGTGCCTCCGGCGTTATCATGCGGCAAGTGTTGTGGACTAGGAGCAGCGGCAACCGCCGCCAGCATGGCGCCTGAAGGATCGCGAAGTTATGGCCACGGCGAACCGTCCCCGTAAAGAAGCCAGCCCGCGGGTAACCTCTGAGATATTGGACCGGCTGCCGCCCCACAACCTGGAGGCGGAAAAAGGGGTGATCGGCAGTCTGTTGATCGACCCCGTGCTGTGCGACGACGTGGTGATGGAGGTGCAGTCGGACGATTTTTACTCAGACGCCAACCGCAAGCTGTTCGAGCATGTGGTCGCGATTCACGAACAAGGCAAGCGGGTCGACGCCTTGTTGCTGATCGACCGGCTGAAGCAGGCCAACGAGCTCGACTATATCGGGGGCATGGCCTATCTGTACGAATTGACGCAGGTGCCCACCGCGGCCAACGCGGTGTACTATGCGCGGATCGTGGCCGACAAGGCGACGCTGCGTTCGTTGATCCACGCCAGCACGGAGATTCTGCGCGAGGCGTACGATCCCACCGACGAGCCGCGGAATCTGCTGAATCGCGCGGAAGAAAAAATCTTCGCGATTCACGATCAAAAAGGGGGGGGCGAAGTCAAGCCGATGCAGGATGTGCTGATCGAGGCCTTCGACCACATCGACAAGCGGCTGGAACATGGGCGGGCGACCGGGGTGCCGTCGCACTACGCCGATCTGGACGAGATGACCGGCGGACTGCACGAATCGGAGTTGGTGATCCTGGCCGCGCGGCCCAGCATGGGCAAAACGGCCTTCGCCACCAACATCGCCGAGCATGTGGCGCTCAAGGAAAAGAAGCCGGTGCTGTTCGTCAGCCTCGAAATGGCGCGTCTGGAGTTGGCGCAGCGCATGCTCTGCTCGCACGGGCGGATCGACAGCCGCAAGTTTCGCAGCGGATTCATCTCGGCGGCCGAGCGTGGGCAACTGGTGGCCGCCAGCGCGGAGTTGAGCGAGGCCCCGCTCTATATCGATGACTCGCCCAGCCGCAACGTCACGGAGATCGCGGCCACTGGCCGGCGATTGAAGCGGCGAAATGGTTTGTCGCTGATCGTGATCGACTATTTGCAATTGATCGAACCAGACAATCAAAAGGACCAGCGACAGGAGCAGGTGGCCAAGATCGCGCGGCGGCTGAAGGGGCTGGCGCGCGAGCTCAAGGTGCCGGTCCTGTGCCTGGCGCAGCTCAATCGGCAGGCGGAAACGAGCAAGGAGAATCGGCCGCGGCTAAGCCACCTGCGCGAGTCGGGCGCCATTGAGCAGGACGCGGATGTCGTGATGTTCGTTCATCGCGAGGAGTATTACGCCACCCGCGACGAGCTGGAGCCCGGCGGCAGCAAGGAGCATCTCAAGGGGCTGGCCGAGATCATCGTGGCGAAACAGCGAAACGGGCCGATTGGGGACGTCAAGCTAAATTGGGAAGACAAGTACACCCGTTTCACCGACCGCGCCGCCGCCCGTTTTGAAGAATTCAATCCGTTCTAGCGGCCGCTCAGCGGCAAGCGCGGCGTGAACTGACGGCAAACGGCCATCGAAGTTCGCCCAGACTGCCACGACTCAATCGATCTGAAGTTCGCCTTGCCGACGGCGGGGGGTTCGGATATTTCTAGCCGCCCCTATGGCGCTCCGCCGGTCGGTCGCAGCTTGCGCGCAGACCGGTGGCCGCCGCGAGGGGTGACAGTCTGGCGTCGTTTCTAGTTCTTGCGCACCCGCGCTACCGCACACACGTCGAAAGCCACTGGATGGCATTACGCCCTGGTACGGTACTGCGAAGCTGGCGGCCAATCGCGCTGGCCATGGCGCTGTATTGTGCGGCACCGTGCGCGGCCTGGGCCCAATTCTCGCCGGGAATGGGTGGCGGGCCGGGTGGGATGGCGCCGCCGCCGCAATTGATGGGCGGCAAGAGCGGTGAGCATGTCCATCCCGATCTGGTGGGCCCCGTGTATGTCGACCCCACGATGCCGATGGTCGTTGACGTGCGCATTGAAGGACACGCGAAGAACTCTCTGGACCAGATCCGCGCCATGGTGCGCACCCGCAGCGGCCGTCCGCTCGACCCGCGGATGGTGGAAGAAGACGTGCGGCGACTGCACGGCTCGAAACGGTTTTTGGATGTGCGGCCCACGTACACCAAGGTGGCTGGTGGCGTGGTGCTGACCTACCAGGTGATCGAACGCCCCAAACTGGCGTATGTCAAATACGCCGGCAACCGCAAGGTGAAGACCAGAAGCCTGGCCAAGCAATCTGGCATCAAACCGGGTGATTCCGCCGATCCTTACGCGGTCGAGGACGCGCGCGGAAAAATCGAGCAATGGTTGCGCGACAAAGGACACTCGCGTGCCGTGGTCACCGCCACCGAAGGAACCAAGCCCGGCGATCAGGGCGCCGTGTTCATGATCCACGAAGGGCCGATTCAACGCGTCGGCAAGGTGCGCTTCGTGGGCAACGATCCCAAGCTGGCGCCGGACGGACGATTGCAGCAGCTTGTGCAGACCAAGAAGCCGTTCTTGCGGATTCCCTATCTCTTTGCCGGCTTCAAGGGCTTTGCGGAAAAGGACAAGGTCGACGCCGATGTCGACGCGCTGACCGCGTACTATCGCGCGCTCGGTTATTTTCAGGCCAAGATCGCCCCGGAGGTCATGTACGACGATGACCACGAGTGGGCGACCGTGCAGTTCGTGATCAGCGAAGGCGTGCGCTACAAGGTGCGCAACGTCAACTTCATCGGCAACACCAAACGCACCGTTGAGCAACTGCGCGAGCCCATGACGCTGGTCAGCGGCGATTACTTCAACCAGACCAAACTCAGCGCCGACGTGACCGCGATCGAGGAGCAGTACGGCCGCAAAGGCTACCTGTTCGCGGCCATTCAGCCCGAGACGCGGTTTCTGGAACAGCCCGGGGAAGTGGACCTGGTTTACAAGATCGAAGAAGGAGCGCGCTGCCGGATTGGCGCCATCAACGTGCATATTCAAGGCGACGATCCGCACACGCGACGCATGACGGTGCTGAACCGCCTTGACGTGCGTCCGGGCGACATCGCCGACATCCGCAAAATTCGCGACAGCGAGCGCCGATTGAAGGCGTCGGGCATCTTCATGGTCGACCCCACGCAAGGGGGCGAGCCGCCGAAGATCGTGTTCCGCGCGCCCGACGGCGACGAAGAGCTGGAGAGCTACGCCGAAAAGCCGAAGGATCCCGGCAACTTCCGCGGGCAAAGCCCCGATCCAGAGGATGGCATTGTCGAGCCGCCGAGCGACAACGATTGGATCGTCGATCTGGTCGAGCGGCCAGACAACAGCTTTCAATACGTGCCGCGCGGCCGCGCCGGCGCGCTGCGCCCCGTTGCCGGCGCCGTGGCGGCCAATGCGACGGGTCGG